>JALSSR010000040.1 GCA_026984135.1 Bacteroidales bacterium | reverse complement strand
ATGTCTTTTTTTGTAACATCTTGATAAACAAGGTTTCCCTCTTTGTCGTAACCCGAAAATTTCTGAAATACCGTTATCACTCCCACATAGGTTCCGTCGGGTTGTTTTTCCAGGTCACTCACATACTGGATTTTATACCACTCAATGTCAACCTTGCTGTAGTTAAGACGCATCAATCTTTCAAGATATTCGCGAACTGGATAGTAATTTACTTCAGGTTTGTAGATTGATGAAACACCAACCTCGCTGCCATCCATAAATAGCTCCACCGCTCTGTCAATAACTCTGTTAGCTTCTGAAAATTCCGTTTTTTTATCACCGATAAGACTGATATATTTACTTAAATCACGCACTTTTTCCAGTGCCAGACTGTCAATTGCCTGCTTTCTTTCGGGACTGATATCCTGTGATATTACCTGTCCGGCAAATGAGCCGATGAATACAGCTATTATAAATATTGTTTTTCCAAACATAGTTTCTATTTTTTAATTAATTCAAGTTCAGTTATTTGGCCGTATGGATCAAATTTCACACTGGAAATTTTATTATCATATTTTTTCTGATCTTTCACAAAGTTCAGATAGTTTTTAATTGTAGTTGGTTTATCGTAATCAACTACATCTCCCTCTTTATGGATAATGATCAATACGGGAGTATCTTCGGAAGCATACATTTTCAAAGCCTCCTTGATAATTCCGTTGGCAACGTTTACATCTTGTGTGTTGGCAATCCTGACAAAGTATTCGTTGATGTAATCATACTTTGTTCTTTCGGCTTCCAGCTTTGCTTTCTCTTCCTCAGCCTCTTTTTTCAATCTCCAGGCTTCTTTTAATGAGGCTATTTTCTCTTCGACAAGTTTGATTTTTTCATTAACCTGATCGTCATTGAGGTTCATTGCCTTAATGTCGTTAAGCCTGCGTTCCATTTCACTAACGGGCATTGTGCCGTTGTCATCAAGGATAGCCTGCAAATCGGCAAGTGCCTTCTGAACCTTTTCCGCATATTCGGCTGCCGCCTGCTCCTGTGCCAGTTTTTTCTTGCTCTTACAGCCCGAACTTCCCACTGCCAGCGCTCCGATCAAAAGCACAATGACAATTTTCGGGATTAATAAACTTCTGTTCAATCGTTTCATCTTCTCAATTTTATAATTCCTAATTAATTAAAATATCGCATTTTGCGACAATAACGTAAAAGGTTTACGTTTGTTTTATCAAGCGCAAATTTAATCAAGATTCATGCCTTAAATTTTTGATTTAAGGTAAGATATGAACGGGCGATTGTTAATAACTAAGGTGCTTATTTCATTTTTTGTCAAGCAAGAGTTATAAGCCCGGCAGATTCTTCATATCTCACTTACCGAATAAAATGGTTCGTTCCATTGTTACCGCATTCAACAGGTGACTTTCCTACGCTGTTGCCCGTGCGTAGTCACCAGTTGAGCAGCGACACATCCCTTGGATACCGACTGAAATCCTTCATTTCATACTTATCGCATTCAACAGGTGACTTTCCGGCGCTGTTGCCCGTGCGTAGTCACACCGGTTGAGCGGCGACACATCCCTTAGATACCGACTAAAATCCTTCATTTCACCCCTATCGCATTCAACGGGTGACTTTCCGGCGCTGATAGCCGTGCTTAGTCACCGGTTGAGCAGTGGCAGAGGCATCTCAGAACTATGATAGAATGGAAAAGAAACCTTATCTTATCTTCGCCTTATCCACATCCTCTCCCGTGTCGGGATTTACCACTTCCACATCTATACTCTTTCCGTTGATATGGAAATATACAAGGGCATACTGTGTGGAGAAAATGTCAACGGAAGCACTCCAGGGAAGTTTTTCCTGTGCATAATATGGTGCACCGGCAGAACCGTTGGTTATCTGCCATATTGATCTTGAGAGGTTGAGTTTTCGGCCTTTCCAGCCCTCAGGATACATACTTATTTTATTATCAATATGCATACGGCTGTAATTATGCTCGTCGCCGCAAAGAAGTGCAACAACCTTTGAGCTTTTATTCACCATTATATCAAGAAACTGATCGCGGCGTTCTATTATGCCTTTGTCGTAAGGTTTTCCTGCAATATACGGTCTTATTTCGTTATTGCCGAAATACCACATATCATTATTTGCATGTCCGCCGTTGGGGAAGGCGGGAGTGTGTATCGTTACGAAGATGTGGTCAATATTATCATCCTTTTCAAGTTTTGCAACGGTCTCATCAAACCATTTCAATTGGTTATCCATAATGAAACCGTGCGGATTGCCACCCGACTCCGGAATCTTATCTGCCGACGGTGCATAAAAATAGTTTGAATTCAGGACTATCATTGCCACATTGCCGTAGGTGTAGTAATAGACATTTTCCTTGTATGACGGAAAGTCGGTTGTTTTCAAATCAGGGTCGTATTTCGATCCGTCTTCACTTTCAGGTCCGTTTTGCGGAAGTGTGAAAACGGATGCAAAAAGCTGCTCTCCCGACTCCGTATCAAAGGGAAATTTGTCAATGGTAATCATATTCTCCCACGAAAAGACATTTTTATTTTTTCTGAACATATATTCCAAAACCTCATGATTTCCCATTCCGATATAAACCGGAAAATAGTGAGCGAAGGGTTCTATGGTGTTCTTCCAGTTGTAATATTCAAGTTTTTGCCGGTTAACGACATCGGAATATCCCGATATCATGTCACCGGTAAACTGTAAAAATTCGGCGTCGCTGTTAGCTGTAGCTGCAAGAATTCTTTTTACCATATAGGCATTGGTTCCGAAAATGTTTCTTTCGCCGCCGCCCTGACCTGCACGGCTGTCGCTTGCAAAAGCAAAGGTGAAAGGTCTGCGCGAACCGGATTCGGGAGCGGTTTTGAAAACGTAAGTATCGGAATAGTCTCCATACTTAACCGTATATTCGTATTCGGTCGAAGGTTTCAGCCCGTCAACCTTTATTTCATATTTTTTTCTTTGCGTTTTATCTGTAAAAGAATGTCCGTTCGCTATTACATAAACAATTGATTCCTTGTTGGTTTCAAATGATATTACGGCACTGCTGTCGGTAACGAGATTAACAAACGGGCCTGAGATTATGGTTACATCAGGCGAAAAGGGTCCGGAGCCGGCAACATTTATCTTTCCGTCATATATCAGTTGACCTTTGTCATTTGATATCCTGTATCCGAGCCGGAATTTATTTCCCTTCTCCCATCCTACGGCATCGTATTTTCCCGACAGGTTTTTTTTAATGTTGATTTCGGCCATTCCATTTTCTATTTTTGCAGTCCTTTTGAAAAAAACAGGCTGAGGATAACGCTCTTCGGGATGGATAAACCCGTAGTAGATCGTACCGTTGAAGGTTGTATCTTTAAAATTAAAAAGTAATCCGTTTTTTGTTCCTTCGGGGGTTATTACGATTTTGTCGAAATAGTACACCGGAGAGGAAGGGAAATATGTTTTTAAACCGTAAATATCGGATTTAAAAACCAACGAATCACCTTCATAACCGATGTTTGTGTAAACGGAAGGCACTTGTTTACGTTCCTGAGCTGTTGCAAAAAGGAAAGTAACGGACAATAACAGAATGAGCATTGACTTCATAACAAATAATATTAAAATTTTCAGTTTTCAAAAGTATTGTAAAAAGTATTATGGAGTGTTAAGTTTTTGTGAATTTTTATCCGAAGGAATTAACGGATGTTCCTTAATTCTTATTAGAATAACACATAGATATTACCGTTAACTTATAATTTCGACCGTTATCTTTTTTTCTTGGCAAAAACTTGACTTTTATTTATATTTTTCTAATATTTGCACTCTATATTTTTCCAAATACAATAAATGAAAAAAATTTCAATAAAGAAAACAATTATTTACAAACTTAAAAATCAACGGATATGAAAAAAATCATTTTTACTCTGTCGGTTATCTTTCTTGTGTTATTTTCTTATACACAGGAACCGGATAAACTTTGTTCACCTCAGTCGGGTGAAGGCACCCTTCCATTACAAGATTTAATAAAAATGCAGAAAACAGGTGGCGATACCACCTGGCTTTATCACAGATACGACATAAATAAATGGCAGGATGGAGAATTTTATCCTTACTTTACATATCTCATAGACTATTATCCCGAAACGGCCAATATCAAAAACGCGGTAATTATTGAGAATGAGCAGGATACTTTACAAAAAATTGATTATTATTATGATGACAATAACAATTTTTCATCTACAATTATTATGAATTATACCGGAATTGCCGGAGAAGAATGGTTAAACTTTAAAAAGTACGATCATTATTACAATATTTCGGGGTGGGATTCCTTGTATATAAATTATATATGGGATAACGATGATTCCATTTGGAAAAATGACGAATTAAGAGGTATTTCATATTATGACAACGGTCTTTTACGGGTTGATTCAACTTTGGCATGGAACGGAGAGGAATGGATTATGAACCAAGGATATAAAGCAGATTATTTATTCAATAAATTTGGAAATGTTTACGACAAAAAAATTAGCTTTTATAATAACCAATGGAGATATTCAGCGTGGACGGTTTATTATTTAACCAATGACACCACAGGTGAATTTGATTCATATGACAACTATGGATGGTCTAACGATCAATGGGAGAAAAATGGACGTGCTATTGAAATTGTTTTACGTAATTGGCAAGGGTATCCAAACTATAATATTGACTATGAATTTATTAAGCTGCAAAGTTGGGATGGGCAAGAATGGCAAAATATTGCAAAAGATAGTACGGTATATGATAATCTCGGCAGCAGTTTAAACTATAATTTTATATGGAACAACGGCAAATGGGAGGTCTCGCAAAGAATTAACGACGTTTATAACGAAAGGAATTTAAGAACTTTATTGACCAACGAACAAATGATAAATAATATGTGGGATACCATTTGGGGAAACAGATTTTCGTTTGAGTATATGGGTTCCATTTGGAGCACAATGCATATTGAAGACTATAATACCGGAATGATGAAATGGGTACCTTCCTACGACCATATTTTAAGCGACTTCACATATATCCTGAATACACCGAAAATTGAAAAGCAGGAAGTATTATCCGGTGTCAGAATTATCCCTAATCCGGTGAAAAGCAGGGTAATGATTAAACTAATTGACGAAACCGATAAAATAAAGTTTTTAAAACTTTACAGTATTACCGGTCAATTGATGTTTGAAAAGAGATTTAGTGAGATAAACGAACAGGAAAGCTTTAATATTTCGTCATTCAAAAATGGCTTTTACATCTTGGGTGTTTTCACAAAGAATGGCAATACCTTTATGGAAAAAGTGGTTAAAGAGTAGGGGAATTTCATTTCCAACGGTCATATTCCGCTCGTTTGGTTATTTTTGCGCGATAAATGAAAACGCGCCATTACAACATACCTGTCTTTATTCCTGAACTGGCTTGTCCGTTTCAGTGCATATATTGTAATCAGCAAAAAATATCGGGAAGACTTAAAATCCCTTCCGACGAAGAGATTGTAAAGATAATTGAGGATCATCTTTCCACAATAACTGTTGGCGAAAGTGAAGTTGAACTGGCTTTTTTCGGGGGGAACTTCACAGGCATAAACATTGAAGATCAACGCCGGTTACTGGGTTTGGTACAACCCTATTTGAAAGCAGGATCAATCTGGGGAATAAGACTTTCCACCCGTCCCGATTACATTGATGGAGATATACTTAAAATGCTTAAGGACTTTGGAGTAATAACGATTGAGATTGGTGCACAAAGTCTGGATGACAATGTGCTGAGGCTTTCAAAAAGGGGTCACACTTCAAAGGATACGGAAAAAGCGGCGGAAATGGTACTGAAAAACGGTTTTTCACTCGGACTCCAAATGATGATAGGTCTTCCGGGCGACACTCTTGAAAGTGCTGCTTTCACTGCCCGGCGTATCGTCGAACTTGGAGCTGACAACACCAGAATATATCCCACGCTTGTCATAAAGGATACGGTTCTCGAAAAGATGTTCAATGAGGGCAGATTCAAGCCTTTGTCACTGGAGGAAGCTGTTAGCCGGTCAAAGCAGTTGCTGCTGATTTTTGAAAAAGCGGATGTTAAAGTTATCAAACTCGGCCTTCATCCTTCAGACGGGCTTTTGTCCGGTGAGGAGCTTGTGGCGGGACCGTTTCATCAGTCGTTCAGGGAATTGGTGCTTACGGAAATATGGAATGATAATTTGAAACCGTTATTAAATTCGAGTGAACAGGATGAAATTGCAATTCGTGTTCCTGCGGACCAATTCAATTATGCCGTAGGATATGGCGGGCGAAACAGGAAGATGCTTTTGAAAAACTTTTCAAAAGTTAAATTTATAAGAGATACCGGATTGCAGGGAAGGGATTTCGGTTTTTCTCAATAATATTTTTGAATTTCAACATTTTTTTCATGTGTTTAAAATTTTGTAATTTATTAATTATAAAGCAATTACAAAATTTTAAATACATGTAACCGCTTCGCTCTCACATAAATTTTTTTAATCATTTTCTTGTGTATATTTTATGATTAATAAAATTTATGTTCGTTTCATTTTATTCAATATTCCCGAACACCCGGGGAAATTCACATTAATAATATTCAGTTCGTATGATTATCCATTCAGTGTCTTATTCTTCCATCTGTTATATTCTCTTACAATACGGTAAATGTCGGTAAATTTATATTCTCTCGACTTTATTTTTTTTGCCAGCGCAGGATAATCCGAAAAGAAGCGAGGCATTTTTTTATAAAATGTATCCCAATGCGCATCAATTTTTTCTCCGTTTTGCTTTATCAGAATAAAATAATCAAGCTTGGCGGATGTCGGATAACCCAGAAAATAATTTTTAATGTATGAACCTTCCACCCAGCCACCCTCTAAAACCTCCTTATAGAAATAATAAAGGTCTAAGTTGCCGTCAATCACTACTCTTGCAAAAACAAAGCTGCCGGGTTCGGTTTCTATTGAGTTGTATTTTATCTTTTCCGGTCCGTTAATAATTGTAAAACCGGCGATTTCAGCAGGATGAATTCTGGAATAGTTTCCCGATGTGTCTATAAACGAAATTCTCCATTGCAACTTTGCAAAATTAATTCCTCCATTTTCATCCAGTGGTACTATCATTGTTCCTTTGACAGTATCCGAGCTATGGGTTATATACCGGGCATCTATATTTTTATAATTTCCAAATGCCGTAGCAGAAAATAAAGTGATAAATATAAAAATGATAAAACTTTTCATACATAATTCGATAAAAACTACAAGTTAACGGATGCAAAAGTAAAAAAGTATTGTGGATATTTGCTTTGCCATATATTGACCTTTAAAAAAGAAAGAACTTAGCTTTGGCATTCGGGAAAAAAATATATCTTTGCAAAAAATTCTTTGAAATATATGCTAAGCAGAAGGCACTTAAGAATAAAAGCTTTACAGTCGTTATATGCATTTATGCAATCGCACAACGACCGGTTGGATTATGGAGAAAAGGAGTTGTTACGAAGCCTCGACAAACTTTATGAAATTTACATTTATCAGCTATCGTTGTTAGTTGAAATTACGGATTATGCAAAAAAGAGAATAGAGGAGAACAGTCGTAAATTTTATCCTACCAAAGAGGATTTGAATCCGAACACACGCTTTGTGGATAACAGATTTATCAATATGCTGTCTGATAACAGGAGTTATAATGCATATATTGAAAAGTATAAAATTTCCTGGGCTGATGAGGAGGAGATGATCAGAAAACTTTTCATTAAAATAAGAGATAGCAAATTTTATAAGGATTATATGGATGACCCGGACAGTTCGTTCGAGAAGGATAAAGATTTTATTATAAAAATTGTAAAAAAGGTTATTTCCGAGTCTGACAGTCTGCATTTTTATTACGAAGAGAGGAATATTTACTGGGCTGATGATTTCTACACCGCCAACTATCTGGTTATTAAAACTATAAAGGGATTTCAGGAGAGGCAGGACGAGTTGACACCGTTACCGACTCTTTTTAAGAATGACAGTGATGAGGATAAAGAGTTTGTTGTGAATCTTTTCAGAAAAGTCATACTAAGAAGTGATGAGTACTTTGAGATGATTGAAGGAAAAGTGAAAAACTGGGAAAGCGACAGGTTGGCTGTAATGGATATCCTTCTGCTAAAAATGGCTCTTGCCGAATTACTCGAGTTCCCTTCAATTCCCGTTAAAGTGACATTGAATGAATATATTGAACTTTCTAAAATGTTCAGCACTCCGAAGAGTAAGGTGTTTATAAACGGGATACTTGATAAAATGATCTCCGATCTGAAAAGAAAAAATGAAATAAAAAAGACAGGAAGGGGACTTCTCGAAAATTAAGGATTTTTAACAAACTTTTCTTTACATAAGCCTGAATTATTCTGAAATTTGTACAGGTTTTAATGAGTAAACATTATGAAAGTAACGGATATCAAATTAACGAAATACAGGCGGATAAGTTATCTCTTTGTTGCGGCTTTTGTGTTGACTCTTATTCAATGTAATGGGCCTGATACTAAAAAAGCGGAACCGGAAAAGGCAAATACCGAGCAAAAATCAAAAACGGATAAGAAAGTTGAAAGGGAAAAACCCAAATTGGTTTATGATGAGAAAGGAAACCTTACCGAAAGACATGCTTACTCTTATCGTAAAAAGGACGGTTCTGTCAGAGCCAAGGAAAGCTATTACTATCAGCACGACGACAGGGGTAATGTAATTAAAGAGGTGAAAGAATCATATTCTCCCGACGGTAAGGTTTTGAATTATAAGAATGTAAATATCTATTCGTATGATGGGAATAATAATCGCATAGAGCAGGTTTTCTCGTCATTTGACGGTGATGGAAACCTGAAAAGAAAAGCCAAGCATACCTTTAAATATGATAAATTCAATCATATGATTGAGGATCTTGGCTATTTTGATGACGGAACAATACAATCTAAGATTATTTTTGAACCCGATTCAACGGGGAAAATGCTTTCGGAGGAATACATCCATTATAACAAAGACGGTTCGGTCAAAGACCATAAGAAATACTACTATAGCGATTTCGGACTTGAAAAAACCGTTGACCTCATGAAAAACAAATAACAGGCTTTATGATAATCCTTGAGACACCGAGAGATGCAATGCAGGGATTGCCGGGGTTTATTCCTACGCAAAAAAAAGTTGAGGCTCTTAATGAAATACTCAGGGTGGGTTTTGATATTGTTGATATCGGCAGTTTTGTGTCGGATAAGGCTATTCCCCAGTTTGCAGATATGAATGAAGTAATTGCCGGTTTGGACATTTCAGGCTCTGATTCGGATATTTTTATTCTCGTGGCAAATGAAAAAGGCGGAGAAACAGCTTCAGAGTTTCAGGAGATAGATATTATAGGATTTCCCTTTTCAACATCACCGACCTTTTTAAAAAAGAACATTAATTCAAATTTTGTAAAGGCTGAAAGAACCATTGACCGATTGCAAAATATCTGTGTGAAAACCGGTAAAAAGCTGTTTATATATTTTTCGATGGCTTTCGGTAATCCTTATGGTGACCCGGAGACTCCCGGGTTGATTTATGAATGGACGGAAAAGATTGTATCTAAGGAGGTTACTACCATTAGTCTTTCCGATATAACCGGTGTTGCAACTCCCGGGCAAATAGGAGAGATATATTCAAACTTAACCGCGGACTTCCCTGAAACCGAATTCGGGATACATCTCCATGTTAAAGGCGGCGATTGGTACGATAAGATTGATGCTGCATATAAAAACGGCTGCAAAGTCTTTGACGGAGTGATAAACGGACTTGGCGGGTGTCCAATGACAGGGTATGAACTTCTTGGTAACCTTCCGACAGGTAATTTAATAGAATATGCCGATAAAAACAATATTCCGTTACGGGTTGATAAGAAACGGTTTGAAAAAGCATTTCTTACATCTATGGAAATCATCAGATAGTACCATACATTTAGTTATGTAACTTTTTTTATATCTTTTTGAACAATTTATAAATTGCGATTGTTTTAGTGATGTTTAAGCGATTTAAAATATTTTAATTATATTTGCAGTCTAATCATTAAAACCCTTATTTAAATGGCAAAAATCGTAGTACTTGGCGCCGGTATTTCCGGCCACACCGCAGCCGCCTACCTTCGTAAATGGCTAAACAAAAAACATGAAGTAGTTGTAGTAACCCCCAATGTCTATTATCAATGGATACCGTCCAATATATGGATTGGAGTGGGACGTATGACCGTTGACCAGGTGCGTTTTAAACTTGGTCCATTATACAAAAGATGGGGGATAGATTATCGGCAGGCTAAAGCCGTTTCCATTCATCCCGAGGGAAATAAAGATAATTCCAAGGGATTTGTCACTATCGAATATACTTCTGAAGAAAATCAGGGACAGACAGACACGGTTGATTACGACTTTCTTATCAATGCGACAGGTCCGAAACTGAACTTTGAGGCAACCGAAGGCCTTGGTCCCGGCAAAAATACGGTCTCCGTATGCTCTTATTCTCACGCCACGGAAGCCTGGGAGAAACTTCAGCAGGCAATTGCTAAAATGGAAAAAGGTGAGGTTCAAAAGTTTGTTGTAGGAACCGGACATCCGATGGCAACCTGCCAGGGAGCTGCATTTGAGTATATTCTGAATGTGGCTTATGAAATAAAAAGGCGTAAACTTGAGGATTATGCCGATATTACCTGGATTTCCAATGAATGGGAACTCGGCGATTTCGGAATGGCGGGGGCTTATATCAGAAAAGGCGGTTATATAACTTCAACGAAAGTGTTTACGGAATCTTTCTTTGTTCAACGCGGAATAAAATGGATAAAAAGGGCGGGAGTGAAAAAGGTTGAACCCGGAGTTATTCATTATGAAACCCTTGACGGTGAGAATCACGAAAAAGAGTTTGATTTTGCAATGCTGATACCCGGATTTTCAGGACCGGGATTGAAGGCATTTGATAAAAATGATGAGGATATAACTTCCAAGGTCTTTATGGGCAACGGATTTATGAAGGTTGATGCAGACTACACTCCTAAACCTTATGACGAATGGGTGATTGAGGATTGGCCTGAGACATATCAGAATCCCGATTATGAAAATATGTTTGCCGTGGGTATTGCTTTTGCGCCACCGCATTCCATTTCAAAACCGCGGAAAAGTAAAAACGGCACTCCCATATTTCCTGCTCCTCCGAGGACGGGAATGCCTTCCGGAGTAATCGGTAAGGTTGTAGCCCAAAATGTTTATGAATGGATAAAAACCGGCAATCCCGTATTGAAGCACAGAGCCTCAATGGGTAAAATGGGTGCTGCATGTGTTGTCTCTGCCGGCTACGGATTGTATAAAGGTGCGGCTGCAACTATGACGGTACAGCCGATTGTTCCAGACTGGAAAAAATATCCAGACTACGGCAGAAATATCAAAAATACGGTCGGTGAGCCGGGTCTTGCAGGCCATTGGCTGAAATGGTTTATGCATTATATGTTCCTTCATAAAGCCAAAGGATATCCTTTCTGGTATTTGCTGCCAGAATAAAAATTAATTTTATTTGATAATCAAAAAACTAAAATATTATGCCACATAAAATTAACAGACGACACCGCTCGGACGAAGCATTTGCTCCCATGCCCACAAAGGCAACACTTTTTTGGAGAAAGTTTATTCCTTGGCAAGCCTGGAGATGGCTCGTCCTGAATATCAAAATCCTGAAAATAGTTGTCGGCGGACACTCGTAAGGAGTTTGCGAAATTATTGTGATAAAAATCAAAAATGGAAAATAAGAAAAGTGCCGGATAGTAACCTATTGGGCTGTTCGGGATTTTCGAATCCCGAACCTAATGCTTTCAGGATTTGTAATCCGGTTTAAAACTAACAATTTTTATATGTTCGATTGTAGGCTGGTACAAACAATCGTCTCCACGATACAACAGACGTGTTTTTACAAAGTTTTTAATAAATGCCTTATTTTTGTGCACGATTTATTTAAACAAAAAGTTATGCGAATAGTTGTAAAAGTTGTTATATCACTTTTTATTTTTAGTCTCGGTCACTCTTCTTTTGCACAGGATAGTGACGTTGCAAATTACAAGTCGGAAATCCTAAAATATCGCAAGGGTAAAAATATTAAACTGAAATTTGGTGATAAGACTCCATTGACAGTTGATCAGGTAAGGAATTTTGAGGGATTGAAATACTTTCCCGTGGATTATAAGTATTATGTGAAAGCAAAACTGGTAAAGGCACCTGAACAGAAAAAACTGGTCTTGCAAACATCAACGGATCGTCAACCCGAATATATTAAGTATGGACAGGTTCATTTTATGTTGGACACTTTTCATCTTGTTTTGACGGTTTATCAAACTCCTCCGGATAAACAGCCGCTAAAAGAAGACAGAACCCTGTTTGTTCCGTTTAAAGACGAAACATCCGGAAAGGAGAGTTACGGAGGAGGAAGATATATTGAGTTTGAGATACCTGTGGAAGGAGATACGGTTTATCTCGATTTTAATAAGGCCTACAATCCATATTGTGCCTATAACCACCGTTATTCATGTGTTATCCCGCCATCTGAAAATTGGTTACCGGTGAGGATTGAAGCCGGCGAAAAGAAATTTGAGGAGTAACTTTAATTCAGATTCAAAGTATATTGAAGCAATACGCTTCTTACCGCTTCGGCTTTCAAAGGACGTATGGAATACCAGGCATTTGTTATATTATTAGCAACTATTGCTACTTTATGGATTGCTTTAAACGAATAACTTATCCTGAAGTCCATAATGAAGTTCCCGTTGTTATGATTATTGAAATAATTCATATATCTGATTGGCTGGATAGTCCCCCCGGCTTGGGACGTCGCTTTTTCAAATTTCTCAATTGACTTGTCAATATTTACAAGCGGACTGTAATATTTCCCGCTCAATCCTATTGAAAAATTCTTGTACTCGAATTCTATGTCACCTTTGAAAGTATGAAGGAATCGGTATTTCAATATTTTTTTATCCGGATTGATACTTGTTGAATTGTAGGAGTACTCGGTACCTCCTCCGTAACTGTAATCTTTTGCAAAAACATAATCCGGTTCCAAGGATTTAGGTTGTATATAAGTGTATCCCAGTATTGTACTCATTGTAAGATTATCGGTGAGTGCCGCCTTGCCGGTTAATGAAATATCGGTTCCCAATATCCTTGATTTGCCGGTATTGAGGAATTTGAATCCGCCGATGGCAAAAGTATATGTCGAATCCCAAAATCCGAAAAGATATTCAATGGTATTATCATAATTTTGCTGGAAGAATGAGATGTCAAGATATCCGTAGAAGTTTTTAAATTTAAAAGCCTGTTTCACACCAACTTCCGCATTCATGCTTGTTTCCGGTTTAAGATCGGGGCTGTCGAAGACGCCGATAGTACCCGACGAAAACCTGATAAACCTTTCAGCTATTGTGGGATACCTGTAACCCTGTCCGTATGAACCTCTTACAAAGGTTCCCTGAAGGACTTTAAGTGTAGCTCCCGCCCTGAAAATCGGTTTAAAGTCCGCTTCCCCGCCGTTAAGCGAGTAACTTTCCAATCGTACTCCGAGAGAAAGATTAAGAGTCTTTAAAATTTCGTTTTGGATTTCCAGATAAGGTGAAATATTTAAAAGGGTATTAAGTTGTCTGCCTGATCCGACATACATATCCGATTCCACAGAATTCCATTGTGTTGTAATACCTCCTATGAATTTCATTCCCGCCAGATAGGAGAAATCTTTTCTGAAACTGTAATCACCGTAAATTATTGAACTGGTGGTTGTCTGATCATTGCTCATATCGGTATTGTTAAACATATACCTGGTCTTTAAACTATGTTTGCCGCCTGTAGCCGTGTAGTAGTTAATAAAGGGATCAACGTAAAAAGTGGTTTTCTTCTGCAATAGAACACCTCCCGGATAAGCTCTGTAAAACCCTGTCGAATCATCGAGCCAGGCGAGTACAAGTTTTGAATTGTTATATAAAAAATTGCCGTTTATACCGTAGTTAAGTCCCCGGTATTTTTTATTTCTATGACGCAAATTCATTGTAAAACGGTATCGTTCTTCCGCCATTTGCGATTCGTCAAATTTGGTCATTGTATCTATAACAAGAGGTCCGGGCTTGGGGGGTCCTTCAAATCCATGGTCATATTTAACATCGGCACCAACTATTATATCCGTATTTTTTTGGGCTCTTGCATGCGAAACCGAGAAACCGCCTATGTATGGAAACTGTTTCCACCATTTCATATAGTCATACTTGGGATTTGAATAAGCACCTGCATAAGCAACAACTTTTGTTTTCGGCGTTAAAGGAGCATCTGCGGTTTTAATGTAAATGGCACCACTTAGAGAAGATGAACCGGAAAGAACCGAGGAAGCACCTTTCACAACTTCTATCTGTTTAATATTGTCAGTGGGTACCAAATCCCACATCGGCCTGTTGGCATCAGCCGAGAGAACGGGCATACCGTCAACAAAAACACCGACCTTGCTTCCCACTCCGAAATTAAAACCGCTCCCTCCCCTGATTTGAGGAGCACCGTCAATGATATTCAATCCGGGAACATAGTCAAGGATAGTTTCAATATTTGTTGTGTTCTTGCTTTCGATCAGCTTCGGCTGAATAACCTCCATCGAAACTGTAAGCTCTTCTAACTTTTTGTTGAATCTTCCCGCAGTTATCTCAACACCTTGCAGTTCACTTGTATATTCCTGTAGTTTGATGGTTCTTTCAACTGTTTGTCCGGCTTTGATATTTACCATAACGGTATCGGTTTTCATTCCTGTAAAGGATATCACAAAAATGTATTGTCCTTCCGGAACTTTTATTGAGAATCGTCCGTTAATATCTGCAGCAGCTCCTATCGAGGGATTTTTTTTTACCTTAATGTTTGCCCCTATCAAAGTTTCGTTGTTATCCGCTGCAAGTACGACACCTTTGAAATAACCGTAATTCTGCTGAGCAAAAGAAATACAAGGAGTTAAGAATAGTAAAGTAATTATAATTAATTGTAAAATTTTTTTTCTCCTCATATTTAAGATTTTCATCTGTTAAAATTTTACAAATCTATTAATTATTTATTAATGCCACGAATGCCCGAATTCATTCAGGCGGGTGTGTCGGCTCGCCGTCATAAGTGTTTCATCAAATAATAACAACTTAATTGCTTCTTATCCGGTGCAAATATAGTTAATTTATGGGTTCATCGCACCTTTTTGAAATTGAGAGAATATTGCGGCTGCATCTGCAATAGAAGCCCTGCTTGAAAGTTTCTGATCATTCTCTGAGCATACCTTTAACATCTTCAAGGTTACCGTCGTTTTTTGCCGGTTTCAGTCCCAAAATATGGGCAATTAACGGATATATGTCAACATTAATAAAAGTCGGTGCCACATACCCTTTTTTGAAGGCAGGCCCGGAGGCATAAAATATGGCGTGCATATCTTTGTTGGCATTATCATAACCGTGAGTTCCTTTGCCCACACTTTTTTTATCCTTCAACACTATGCTCCAGCTGCTGTCGGCAGATATCACAAGGTCAAGGGTGCGCGGATTGGTACCGTAGTGCAATCGTTCCGGTAATTTGCCTGTTTTCCATACCGAGATGTGCGGTATCTGTTTTAACTGGAAATAGAGACTATCAATATATCCTTTTTTGGCTTTGATAAGATAGTTGGGGTTGTATCCCTGAACAATATCAACCCACTCCATATTAATGGATTTTCTTAATTCCACTTTCCTGTCATCCGAAATATTTTCCATTCCGTGGTCGGAAGTTATTATAATATTTGTTTTATTGGCAATGGGGAGTTTTTCCACTTTTCCCATAAAAACACCAACAAGTGAATCGAGATAAATAATTTCATTTTTAACTTCCTCACTGTCATGGCCGAATTTGTGTCCTTTGGAATCGGGTTCGTGCATGTACCAGAGTATGAGATGAGGCCTTTTTTCTTCCGGGAGTTGCAGCCAGGAGATAACCGAGTCAATTCTTTGTTCAAAAGGGAAATGGTGTTCATATTTTTTCCAGTAGGAGGGATGCATCTTTTGAATATCGGCATCGGAACCGACCCAGAAAAATGTGCCTGCTTTAACTCCCTGCTTTTCGGCTGTATTCCAGATGGGCTCGCCACCGTAAAATGTTCCGTCTTCAACCGTTTTACGGTCTCTGATAGAATAGTACCTTTTTGTTTCAGGGTCGTAAAATGCATTCAATACTATTCCGTGATGGTCGGGATACAAACCGGTAGCAATTGTGTAATGATTGGGGAAAGTTTTAGATGGGAATGAGGGCTGCAACGATTTTGCCTTCACACCCGTTTTTGCAATTCTGTCAAGATTCGGAGTCGGTACTTTGTCGGCATAATCCCACCTGAAACCGTCCAGGGAGAGCATGACGAGGTAGGGATTGTTATTAGTCTCTAAAGACTTATTCTGACAGGAGGATAAGATTACGATTAAAAATGCCGGTAATATAAATATGTTTTTCATAGGCGAAAAAAAACCCTGGATTATTCCAGGGTTTTTTATTTAAAAAGAATAAATTAATTAAATGTCAATTTAAGACCAACATTAAATGTTCTTGGCAGACCAAGGAATACTTCTGCAGTGTTAACATCGTGGTTAAAGTTGACGCTTCCGTCTGCATTTGTGTAGTTTCCGTTATACCTACTGTTGTCTAATGCATCTTGTACGTATGTAGCATTAGCTAAGTTAAATACGTGTGCAAAAACATCCAATCCAAGTTTTCCTTTTAAAGGAAGCTGATAATTGAAGTGTAAATCAAACAGTGAGAATGAAGGTAATTTCCAAACCTGTTCAGTATCATCCTTGTCGCCTCTGTTTGTAGGATCAAAATCAGCATAGTAATTTGAATTAAATTTCCAGCTTACCATTAAACTCATTCCATTGATGGGATAAACTGTTGCATATAATCCGATTTGAGTTTGAGGAGCATCACCTACTTTAAGTCCGTCAGCATAAACATTAATTGTGTCTGAAACAATTCCGCCTGTTGCATTGTCATAATTTTTCACAATAGCATTTACATTGCTGAGATATTTCCAGTTGGCGAAAGAAGCAACGGCACCCAGTCCAAGTAATTTAATAGGACGGTAGGTTGCTTCAAATTCAAATCCCTGATGATTTTGATTCATACCCCTGATAAAGGCGATTCCCGTATTAACGGAGTCAATTCTTACACTTCTTGTAAAGGCTCTGTCTTTCCAGGTTGTGTAATAATAGTTGGCTTTTATATTAAGTTTTTGGTCTATTGATTTATAAATAGCTCCAACCTCAAAAGATGTGAATTTCTCATTTTCAGGATCCTGAGCAACAGTACCGTCAGCATCATCAATAACATTATCAAAGATAGGAACTTTGGAAATGTAACCTACGTTAGCAAATATACTAAAAGTTTCAGTTAAATTGTAGTTTGCACCACCTTTGATTTGGTATCCGCTAATCCAGTCAGTATTTGCTTTTAATTCACCGCTATTGATATCGGGGTCACCATTATCCAGTGTATCTGCAGTTTTGAAGTGATTGGTATAGGTATATTTAATACTTGAGTATCCGAAGGTTCCGTAAACCGAAAGGTTTCCGGTTGTATATTCACCCTGAGCATAAAAACCAAGCCAATCAACAGTATTAGTATTATAATAAACAATTTTATCACCTAAACCTTTTTCATACTGATCAGGTGTATCAAATTGATTTCCTGTATATGTGTATGATTGTAAGCCCAATAAGTCACGAACTTCCCTGTAGTGGTCAATGTTTGCAGTTCTCCAGTCAATACCAAATTGTGTTTTAAACTTGTCTGAAAAAGCTACTTTAACTTTTGAGATTGCACCTATAGTCCATTGATTGTTAACCGAATTACGGATAATACCCTGTCTGGTATAAGTTGCGGATAAGTTACTGTCAATTGTTGCATTCCAGTCGGCAACCCTTGAAGGACCTGAATAGTCGTATTGTATTTTACCATAAGTTCCTGTTCCTCCACCTTTACCACCGGAATAATATAATGTAGTAAATTGAGAAACTTTATCGCTCCACTGAGCATACCAGTTCAGGTTTGTAATAGGTTTGTGGTAATAGTTTTCCCTTTCATTGATGAATCCGGGATCATGTCTGTCAATTGTTTTTCCGTTATAGGTTTGTTTGCCATCATAGCTGTCACGTACAGTATTCCAGTTTTCATTATAATATCTTCCTCTGTCCGACTGTGTGAATTTATCAATAGTACTTTGATCAGCTCCAAGATCTTTAGCGTAAGTACTGTCATAAGCGGCAAGATTTTGTTTGTAAAGGTTTTGACCGTGACGTTGCGGAGCCCCTACAGCATAAATTTCCAGACGATGGTTTTTATTGATGTTGTAGCTTGCACCAATATAATATGCCCAAGCGTCAGTCCATGTTTTGTCAATTACTCCCTGTCCGACTTTACGAACAGCACTAACATTCATAGCAAATTTTTCATTAATTAACCCTGTTCTGCCGGAAAGGGTTGTTTTAAAGAAATTTCCCGAACCATACTCAAACCTGAGGGATCCTCCCGCTTTCATTGCCGCAGGACTTGTCAGGATGTTCATTGTACCTCCAATTGAAGGAGTGGCTAAGTTAACAGCACTAAGACCTCTCTGCATCTGAATGGAAGATGTTGCATCTGCAATACCGTCCCAGTTTGACCAGTAAACCCATCCGTTTTCCATATCGTTGACAGGTACACCGTTAATCATAATAGCAACGTTTCTTTGGTTAAATCCACGAACATTAATACGAGCATCTCCGGCACCTCCACCTTGTGTAGTTGCATATACGGATGGTGTGGCATTCATAACCAAAGGCAGGTCACGTGATCCGAGACGTGCTTCAAGTTCTTTTTTTGTCACGTTTGAAATGGCAACAGGAGTTTCACGGTCTTTTGCATAATCTGCAATAACGCTAACGCCTCCAAGTCCAATTGCACTCCCGCTTAAAGAAATGGAACCGAGTTTTGTGTACTTGCCATCTTCAATTTTTACATCCATCTTTTTTGTGGTGTAACCAACATAGCTGATGTCAAGAACATAACTTCCTGCCGGAGCATCCAAAGTGAACTTCCCATCAGTGTCGGTAACTGTCCCGTAAGATGTTCCCTCCAAAGTGATGTTTGTTCCAATTAGGGTTTCCCCCGTTTCCTTGTCTTTAACGACACCTTTGATTCCGCTTTGCGCAAAAATCGCTCCTGCAAACAGAACGAAAGCGGTAATCAGCATTGAATTAAGTAAAGTTTTTTTCATAAAAATAAATTTTAAGTTAGGATTATTTTTCACGCTGCAAGTATAAATAAAAAAATATACTTGTACGACAAAAGATATTAAATATTTTTATATTTTGTTAACAGGGTTATTCGCTAATTGCTGATAATTAGATTGTAGATATTTGAAATATTGCTAAAATTAATATTAAATTAATGTTTTATTAACATTAATTTCTGTTTATAAACTCAATTGCATTTAATGCGGCAATAGTACCGTCAGCCACAGCAGTTGTAATTTGTCTGTATCGTTTAGCGAGAGCATCCCCTGCGGCAAACACACCCTCTTCATTTGTTTCGTAATTGCCGTTAACAACAACTTCATGCCAGTCATTAAGCTTGATATCCTTATCTTTCAGGAAATCGTTGTTAGCTTCGTAACCCACAAAAATGAAAACCCCGTCAATCCTCTTTTCAGTAATTTTACCCGATTTCAGATTTTTAATGACGACTTTTTCCAGACTGTCATTTCCCTTGAACTCCTGTAAGTGAGATTCCATAATGAAATCAATCTTAGGATTTTTCTTCGCTTCTTCAACGGCATGTTCAAAAGCCTGAAAATGGTCAAATTCGTGAACTATTGTTACTTTGCTTGCATATTTTGTCAGAGCGACGGCCTCTTCAAGTGCGCTGTTACCACCGCCTACAACTATGATTTCTTTATCCTGAAAGAAGTCGCCGTCGCAGGTGGCACAGTATGATATACCTCTGCCTTTGAACTTTTTTTCTCCGGGAATATTCAGCATTCGCGATCTTCCGCCGGTTGCCCAGATAATTGCTTTGCCTGAATACTTATCCTTATTATTAATTATAACCGACTTTGTTTTGCCTTTAAACTCAACATCCGTTAATCTTACATTTGACAAAATGTCACAACCGAAACTCTTAGCCTGGTTTTTCATTGTTTTTGCCAGTTGAAATCCGGTTGTACTTTCAACTCCCGGATAGTTGGCAATCTCAAATGTCAGAATCATTTGTCCCCCGATTGTCCCGGTATCAACGATAAGGGTCTTCATCTTTGCCCTTGAAGAGTAGATGCCTGCCGTTAGTCCGGCAGGCCCTCCTCCGATGATTATAATATCGTATTTCTTGCTTTCCATGCTTTATTTAGAAAATTCAGCGTCAAGAATTTCTTTTATCTGCTCGTAATTCTGAAGGCTTGTTGTTGCTTTGACAACTTTACCGTTTTTATAGTAAACTGTGAATGGAAGTCCCATAAACCCACGGCATTCGGGAAGGTTGCGAATAACATGAGCATCCGGATTGTCAAATTCCATGTCGTAAAAACTTACGTGAGGATACTCTTTTTCAAGGTCTTCCATAGCGTCATAAACAGGGACACACATGGGGCCCATACGACCACAACATATCATTACGTTTTCATTGTTTTGGAGAATCTCGTTGTATTGAGCTTCAGTTTCAACGTGGTTTAAATTTGTTTGTAACATTTTATTTTTATTTTAAATTATTGAATTAGAATTTCGTCGCTTTTCTCAGAAATTGTGCCAAATGGTGATATTTATGCGCTTTAGAATTGTAGTTGTTTTACTTTAATCTGTTTATCAATACGTTCACTAAAAAATATATTGCCTTATCCGGAATACTGACAGAATAGCATTCTGTCATATTATTCTTTTTATTAGTCTGAGATTGTGAGTGTAGCTTTTTAGTTCGCTATTATATATTCCCTGATGATCAATGTTGTCAATCCTTACCTTGCCTGAGGCATGGATTATCTTTTGTTCGCCGAGAATTATTCCTACATGGACAATTGCTCCCTCCTCATTGTCAAAAAAAGCAAGATCTCCGGGTTCGGCTTCGCTAATGAAACTGACAGGTTCACCCTGTGTTGCTTGTTGCGATGCATCGCGTAGTAATTTAATACCGCTGATTTTGAAAACTTGTTGGGTGAAACCCGAGCAATCAATTCCAAAGGGAGTCTTTCCACCCCACAGATACGGGGAATTTAAATATAATAAAG
>JALSSR010000039.1 GCA_026984135.1 Bacteroidales bacterium | reverse complement strand
GGGCGATGAACTCAAGGGAGCCAAACTGTTGTATCCGGTTATGATCAATGGAATAATCCAAATCTATAGATTTAATATTAAAATGAAGTAAGAATAGTTACCAATACAATAACACACCAAGCCGAAAACGAAATGCGGCTTAGGGTAAAAAAGAGGGATTACACTTTTTACAAAAATGCTTCCAACTTGTTCACAAGTATCTGTTTGGGCACCGCTCCAACCTGTTTGTCAACAACCTGTCCGTCTTTAAAAAACAAGATTGTGGGGATGTTTCTGATGCCGAATTTGGCCGATACTCCCGGATTACTGTCAACATCAAGTTTGCCGACTACGACTTGTCCTTCATAATCCTGTCCTATTTCCTGAACAATAGGTCCGACCATTCTGCAAGGACCGCACCATTCGGCCCAAAAATCAACTAATACGGGTTTATCTGATTGTAATACAAGTTCTTCAAAATTTGCGTCTGTGAATTCTAATGCCATAATTATAAGTTTTTTGCGTTTAACATTTTAAGCGGAGCAAAAATATTACTTTTTCATAATAAACAAGCTAATAACGTAAAATAAATTATTTTAGTTTAAATTTAATATCTGGTAATGCCGAAACTTTTCTTAAAAACATTGCAGGATCAATTTTTATTTTGGGTGCCGGCATCTCAATTGAGATATTATCTTCAGTGTCAAATACCTGAAATTTTAATTTGCAGTTACCCGGAAAATCCTTTGTTAACTGTAAAAGAGTATTTACGATTTCGTCATTAATATCAGATAACCGGAGCCGTAGATTAATCTCGTTGGTTTCTTTTTCCAAAACTTCCGAAAGCAAAACCATTTTGTTAACCCGGATGTCAAGTGTGTCGGTATGTCTGTTGCGCGGGGCAATTCTTGCCGATACCAAAACCGAATTTCCTTCAACGAGAAAATGTTTCATCTTCAGATAATCCTCTGAAAACAGTATAAACTGGTTTTGATCCGTAAAATCCTCAATGACAAAAGTTGCGAATTTATTTCCCGTTTTGGATGTTCGATGGTTCACCGAGGTTATCATTCCTGCAAATCTTAAAGGTTTGTTTTTATGCTTTTGCATATTGTTTTTCAATTCGTAGATGTTAATGTTGCAGAAATGTTCCATTTCAATTTTAAAATCCTCAAGCGGGTGTCCCGACATATAGAAGCCGGTTATATCTTTTTCGTGCTTCAGTTGTTCCAGTTTTGTCCAAGGATCACATTTCGGAAGATCGGGGTCTTTAACTTCAATTTCGTCGGAATCGCCGAAGAGGCTTGCCTGCATTGAGTTCTGTTTCTCCTGATATGTGGAACCCCATTTAATTATCTTTTCGATAAATATTGAATCTTCGGAATTTTCTCTGTAAAAATATTGTGCTCTGTGAGTGTTTTCAAAACTATCGAAAGCACCTGCCATTGCAAGGGCTTCAAGACTGCGTTTGTTGACAGACCTGAGATTTACCCTTTTTACAAAATCAAAAATCGAGGAATATGTCCCTGTTTTTTCCCTTTCTTCAATAATAGATTTTGCAGCACTTTCACCCACATTTTTAATAGCAGCCAGTCCGAAACGTATTTCGCCTTTGGCATTAACCATAAAATTGAGGTCACTTTCATTAACATCCGGTCCCAATACGTTTATTCCCTGACGCTTGCATTCGTCAACAAAGAAGGTGATCTTTTTAATATCGTTCAGATTGTGTGTCAGCACGGCAGCCATATATTCGGCGGGATAATGTGCCTTGAGATAGGCCGTTTGATAAGCAATAACGGAATATGCCGCCGAGTGTGACCTGTTGAACCCATATTTGGCAAACTCCATCATTACATTGAAAACCTCTTCGGCTTTTTTCTTGTCAATTCCCTGTTTTTGAGCCCCTTCAACGAAAATGACCTTTTGCTTCTCCATTATATCCATCTTCTTCTTTCCCATTGCTCTTCGCAAAAGGTCGGCTTTACCGAGAGTGAAGCCACCCATTATCTGAGCTGTCTTCATTATCTGCTCCTGATAGACCATTATGCCGAATGTGGGCTTCAATATCTCCTCAAGAACGGGATGCGGATATTCTACTTTTTCCTTTCCGTGCTTTCGTCTGATGTAAAGCGGAATGAAATCCATCGGACCCGGACGGTATAAAGCATTCATTGCAATAAGGTCTTCTATATCGGTTGGTTTTAGCTCTTTAAGATACGTTCTCATTCCCTCCGACTCAAACTGAAATGTTCCGATGGTATCTCCTCTTTGGTATAGTTTGTACGTCTCCTCATCGTCAAGAGGGATTGTTTCTATATCAATTGAAATATCATGTCTTTTCTTGATATTTTTTATAGCATCATTGATTATTGAAAGGGTTTTAAGCCCGAGGAAATCCATTTTCAACATTCCTGCCGACTCCACGAGTTTGCCGTCATATTGAGTCACCATTAATTGAGAATCCTTTGCCGTTGCAAGCGGAATATGATTTATAAGGTCATCGGGGCCGATAATAACGCCGCAAGCATGTGTTCCCGTGTGCCGGGCGGAGCCTTCGAGTGTTTTTGCAAATTGCAGGGTTTTTTGTTCCAGTTCATTACCCTTTCTTCTAATTTCGTCCAACTCCTTAACTTCCTTAAAAGCCTTTTCAAGAGTTGTTCCCGGTTTTTCGGGAACATATTTTGCAAGTCTGTCGGCATCGGGCAATGGGAGTTTAAGTACACGGGCAACATCCCTGATTGCAGATCTTGCCGCCATGGTTCCGAAAGTAACAATCTGGGCAACCCTTTCCTTACCGTATTTTTTCACAACATAATCCAAAACCTTATCCCTGCCGTCATCATCAAAGTCAACATCAATATCGGGCATCGTAACACGTTCGGGATTGAGGAATCTTTCAAAAAGCAGATTGTATTTTATGGGATCAATACTGGTAATCCCCGTACAATATGCAACCGCCGACCCCGCGGCCGAACCTCTTCCGGGGCCCACGGCCACCCCCATTTTTTTGGCCTCATTGATGAAATCCTGAACTATAAGAAAATAACCCGGAAAGCCCATATCCTTAATCACCTTTAGCTCAAAATCAAGTCGCTCTCTAACTTCTTCGGTTATTTCACCGTATTTCTTTTTAGCTCCTTCATAAGTAAGATGACGCAAATAGTCATCTTCCGTTTCAAATTCCTCAGGCAGAGGAAAGTGAGGAAGCAAAATGTCTTTGTGAATATCGAAATCCTCAATTTTCGACACTATTTCCTGAGTGTTGGAAATAGCTTCGGGATGATCGGGAAAAAGGGCTGCCATCTCTTCGGGACTCTTCAGGTACTCCTGACCGGTATAGTGCATATCCTCCTTCTTGTCGTTGATATCCGCACCGGTATTTAACCTTATCAGAATGTCGTGGGCACTGTAGTCTTCCTTGTTGATAAAATGCACATCATTTGTAGCTATCACTTTCAAGCCGTTCTTTTCCGCAAGTTTAACAAGAGTGGCATTAACGGTTTTCTGCTCTGCGTGACCGTTATCCTGAAGTTCGAGATAGAAATCATCACCGAAAATATTTTTAAATCTGTTAATAACCTCCTGGGCTTTTTCCTCTCCGTAATTCAATATTGCCTGCGGAACTTCACCGCCAAGGCAGGCAGTTGAAACAATAAGACCTTCGCTGAATTGCTCCAAAATCTCCATATCAATGCGCGGCTTGTAGTAAAAACCTTCAAGGTAACCTTTGGAGACAAGCTTTGCAAGATTATGATATCCCGTTTTGTTTTTTGCCAAAAGTATGAGATGATAATATAGCTTTTTACCTTGTACCTTCTCCTTTTTAAAACGGCTCTCGGCAGCGACATATACTTCGCAGCCGATTATGGGTTTAATATCTTGTTTTTTAGCTTCATTATAGAACCTAAGAACCCCATACATATTGCCGTGGTCGGTAATGGCGAGTGCGTTCATTCCCGACTCTTTGGCTTTTTTTATGAGCAGAGGAATATTGGCGGCTCCGTCAAGGATCGAATATTGAGTGTGTACGTGCAGATGTGTAAATTCGGGCATATCGTCTTAAATATATTTTGAAATTTGCAGGCAAAATTATATAAAATGAAAGTCGGAAAACGGATTGTTAATAACTAATTAATTTGATTTTTATTCTTAATTTTTGTATTTTTGCAAAGCGAAATAATTTAAGAATGTTAATTGCAAATCCCATATACGATGTAGTGTTTAAGTACTTGCTTGATGATAATAAAATAGCAAAACTGTTTATTTCGGAAATTATCGGTGAGGAAGTTGAAACTTTGGAATACAAACCGACGGAACATAGGAGTTTGCTTGAGAAGGGAGTAGGTTTTACGGTTTACCATATTGATTTTGAAGCTACAATAAAAACAAAGGAGGGAGAACATAAAAAAGTAATAATTGAAATACAAAAGGCAAAGTTTTCAACCGATATTATGCGTTTCCTAAAGTATTTGGGTTTGCAATATATGGATGAAAATAACTTTGTCGGTGACCGAAATACCTACTACGGTGAGAAAAAAGCACTGCCTATTATAAGTATCTATTTTCTCGGTTATTCTTTGAAAAGTATTGATGCTCCGGTAATTGCCGTTAAAAGAAAATATTATGATGTGGTTCGGAATAAAGAGATTAAAGCAAAAGATGAATTTATAGAAAGTTTAACTCATGATAGTTTTGTTATCCAGATTCCTTATCTGAAAAAAAGACGACGCAGTGATCTTGAAATATTATTGAGTATTTTCGATCAGGAAAACAAATTATATGATAAGCATATTCTGGAAGTGGATGAGAAAAATTTTCCGGGAAAATACAGAAGGATAATCAGAAGATTGCGGAAAGCCCATGAAGAAAAAGAGGTGCGGGAAATTATGGATGCAGAAGATTACCATTTGCAAAATCTTCAGGATTTTGAAAGAGAGATCGGAGAGAGAGAAAGAGTAATTGAAGAAAGAGAAAAAGTGATTTCGGAAAAGGAAAAAGAAATTTCGGAAAAAGATGCGCTTTTATCGGAGAAGGAAGCACTTCTTTCCGAAAAAGATAAGCTAATTAATGAGTTGATGAAAAAGATTGAGAAAAATAAATAGTCTTCGTGTTACATCCGTTTTATGAAAAATTTATTTCTGCCCTTTTTTTTATTCTTTGTTTTTCCGCTTTTTGCACAGCAAAATGACAGGGTTTCATACGGCGGTGAAATCAATGATATTCTTTTGCAAAATAAGGATGAACTCCCTCTTGTATTTGATTTGCGGAAAACAAGTCGTCTTTCGCCTGTAAAAACCCAGCCCGACGGAGGTTGTTGGGCAAGCGCGACAATGTCATCTGTAGAATCATTATTCAAAACTTTTGATTATGGTGATTTTAAACTGTCCGATATAAATTTGAAACTTTTTAACGGTTTTGATTCTGCGAGAAGTACAAACGGCAATCATTTTATGGCAACGGCTTATTTCACGCGCGGTGCCGGGCCACTTTTGTCATCTCCCCAAACGGATTCGGTTTTTGCATTAGCTCCCGAAACAGCGGCATATATTACAGATGCAAGATTTCTTCCTGATGATTCGGAAATTATTAAAAATGTCATTATCAATTTCGGTGCTGTTTATTCAATGATATATTTTAATAAAAATAATTTCGATACTCTTTCCTGTATTCTTTATTCTCAAAAACATAAAATTAATCATGTTGTTGATCTTGTGGGCTGGAATGATACAATGCAAACAAAAAATGGAAGCGGCGTTTGGATATCTCAAAATTCACTTGGGAATAAATTTGGCGATTCCGGTTTCTTTTATATTCCTTACACTGATTATAACGTTTTGAAATTTAATGCTATATGGAATAAGTGGATACCTTATGATTCCAATGCGAGAATTTACTATTATGATACGCTCGGGACGTATTTCTCCTATGGCTATAATGATAGTTTGATATACGGTCTTGTTAAATACATAGCTTTGTCGGACTGTGAAATAACAAAAATAGGGACTTCCGTAAATTGTAATAATACAAAGATTTATACCGAAATTTATGGGAAATTCAACCGGCATACAGGTGCATTGACAGACAAAAAAGCTGTGATTGGGGAGCGAATATGCAATTATCCTGGTTATTACACCTTTGATTTGGAAAATCCTATTGAACTAAAAAAAGGGGAGGAGTTTTATATTTTGATGAGATACATTTCGCCCGGAGAGTCTATGCCGATGCCTGTTGAAGAAGTTGTTAAAGGTTATTCCAATCCGGTTTTGACTTCCGGAAAATGTTTTATCAACCATGATATTGAAAAATGGCCTGATGCCTGGTTTGAAACGGGAAAAGATGCGGAATATGATTTCCTGAAATTTAATTTGTGTATTAAGGCTTATTGCATTGATACCGGAGGAGGTGATTAACCCAATAGTTTCCGTCGTGCATCCTCCAAAGCGGAATCGGTTCCGAAAATATGAACAATATCACCAACACGAAAAAATGTTTCTCCATGTGGAATATATGATTCGTTACCTCTCTTAACCATCATCAAAATCGCATTGTTTTGAAATGGAACCTCTTTAACCTGCAATCCGTCAACATCCTTATTTCTAATTTGAATCTCTTCAACGCTGAAATTTTCAAAGGTCTCAACAAGTGTATGATAGGTGGTTGGTCTGATAATCAGGTTTTCAATGGTGGTTGCAATAACTTTCACGGCGTCAACGGTTTCAACCTCAAGCCTTTTCATTGCGCGGTCAAGTGAAAGATGGGCTGCTCTTGAAATAATACGCTCATGACCGATATCCTTTCTGAGCAATTCACATATTTTATAGTTTCTTTCATCCGAGGCAGTATCAACCACGACATAGTTTTCAGGTTTAAGCTTTATTTTCTGGTATATATCAGGGTTAAGGCCATCGCCTCTTATTGAATTTAGTCCGTTAGCTTTAATCTCTTTACATCTTGCTTCATTCATTTCAACAATTATTGAAGTTTTACCGTGGATATGGAGGCGGCGTGCGAGCAGGACTCCGGTGCTACTTCCTCCGACAATAATAGTTTTGTCACCTTCAAGGATATCGGGAGGATTAAGTTGGTTGAAAATAATGGGAGACAGGAAACAAGTTAATACTGCCATCAGAACGAAACTTGCATTTTGACCCGCCGTTATAACTCCCAAATCCTGTCCGATTGCAGCCGCCGCAATGATAAGGCTTAACCTTGACGACATCAGAAATCCTCCCGAGATGGCTTTTCTTACTCCGAATAATCTTGCCCAAAGTAACGAAGGGATTACTTTAACGGCAAAAAGTGTTATTAATAAAAAGATAAGAAAATAGATCAAAGAACTATCGAACTCATGGAAGGCTTCCGGTTCGAATTTTGCACCCACCATTATGAAAAATATGGGAATGAAAAACCCGAATCCCATTCCGTCGAGTTTCACCATAAGCAGTGATCTCTCTTTATGGAGGAAATTAGAGAGCAGCAATCCGCTTAAGAATGCACCAAGCAGAATAACTTCTTCACCGATATAATGGGAGAGCACAACAAATATCAGTATCAAAAGCATTGTGCCTCTAACACTTATTTGTGATGCGGCGTGTGAAAGTTGAAAACTTACTCTTTTATACAAAGGAAATTTGTGAAGCCGTTTGCCGATTTCATAAAAGATAAAGAAAGCCGCAAAAAGTGCTATGATGAGCAAAATCTTCCATTTAAAACCATGTTTTAGAATAAACGCTGTGAATGTGAACAAAATAATACTAATGATATCGGCAATGGCAGCGGCAATTATCAGCATCTGACCGAAACGACTGTTAACCTCTCCTCTGTTTTTCAGAATGGGCAGAATGATCCCTACGGAAGTTGTAACCATTATCAGTGCAAAATACCAACGACTATTTATTGATGCAAACGATGATAATGATAAAGCGCCGAGGTAAGACAGAATTAGAGTGATAATAAAAGAAGAGAGGCCAACAAGAAGCGGGTTTTTTAAAAATCTGGCTACAGTTATCCTTTTACGCGGAAACGATGCAATAATCTGGTCAACATCAATTTCAAGTCCGCTCAGAAACATAAGAAAAATAAAACCGGACAGTGCCAGAAATTCAAGAATATGATAGCTCTCCTGATCCGGAGAACCGAGAAAATAAACACCTACGAAGTATCCTAAAATAATTTCAACAATAACCGCAGGTACTTTTTTCAGTTTGAAAAGATTCAGCAACATAGGTACCAGCCATGCCACTGTAGCTACTATGAATAGCGGCAGGAAATCAAAATCAAATGAGATACTTAATAACAGTTTATTCATATTTGAATTTAATCGTCATATTTCAATAAAAACTTCGGATTGATGGCTTTGAAAGAGATTCTTCCCGTGTTGTCAACTATTTCTTTTACAGGTCGTAATACAATTCCCTCGCGTTGAATATTATTCAGTACCGACTTTCCGGTTGCCAACTCAACAAGCTCTTCAATGTTATTCGAGAGTTTATAATTTTTTTCAAGTAACGGAACGGTTTTTAATTCCATTTTCTTGAAAAACTCTTCAAATTCATCAAGGTTAAGAAACCTGTGCTCATCAATGTCATAAGCATTAAAAAAATAGATATCCTGACCTCTGAGGTTGTATTTGTTACTTTGAACATTCTCGCCGATAACCTCCCCTTGAATAGCCATATTCTTGTTGAGACCTTTAAATTTTTCTTCTACTTTGTACTTTCGTGCAAGTTTCCATTGAGTATTTTCTTCTGTTTCTAACAGTTCCAGATTACGTGAGCATACTCCGAATTCACCGTCATTATAATAAAACGTTGCGGAGCTGCCGTCAAGTTTTTCGGTATAGAAAAATGTTTCACCTTTGTATTTGTCCAAAACATCCTGCATAATCTGAACACGCGGTTCGTCTGTTTTGGGGATGAATGAAGGAAATCTGCCCTTTGCCACACCCTCAAGATTTGCCGGAATTGGAGGCTCGTATTTTGTTATGCCCAATATTTCCGTAACATCCTTACCTTCTTCAATTTCAGTGCCTTCGGGCAAAATTGACAAAGGAAAACAAATGCCCTGTGATATCTGTCCGCGCAGCTTGATAGTGCGTATGCGCATCTTACGTGGTTTCAGAAATTCAAACTCCGGTCTTTCAGGTAAAATGCTGTCTATTTCACAATAAACACATAAATCTCCTTCGTTGAATTCTCCTTTTTTAACAACCAGTTGCCAGCCGAGCACAGTTGCCTTTACAATGCTGTTGGCACCTTCAATAGGCTCCAACTTGCTGATTTTCTGTATGCTTGCCAGTTTTCTCATAGTTATTTGTTGTTTAGATTCTTTTGTGTCAAAGATAATATTTTTACAGGACTTTTAGGTGGTTGATAAAAAATAAAGTTGATTTTAAACAAAATTCTATAAATTAGCGGGCGATAATTGCTGTTTGATATCTGCGCCGGTTGTTATCATTTTGTTTTTAAACTTATGATTTTAAATCCCTATTATGAGAAGAATTATTTTATTTGTCATTTTTGTATTTTCCATTACTTTCGGAAGTGAATTTTTATGCGCCGGGTCGCAGGATACCATAAAAGCCGGACATTCTACGGGAAAAGTCGAACAAAAACTTAACGCAGAAACAAAAACTATAAGCGATAGAATAGATAATGCATTCAGACCTGTTGTAGATAAAATGAGCAAGTTTTTATTCTGGGACCCGGCACAGGCGTCGGGAATTTATGATCCGGTAATCAGAGACGAAAACGGGAATCCCGTGCTTGACAGGGATGGGAAAAAGAAAGAGGCGCATGTGCCTTTGGTGGTTCTTTGGCTCATATTCGGTGCTATAACTTTTACAATCTTTTTCAGATTTATAAATATACGCGGATTTAAACATTCCCTTCAAATAGTTTCAGGAAAATATGATGACCCCGAAGATGCCGGTGAGGTGTCTCACTTTCAGGCATTGACAACAGCTTTGTCAGCTACGGTAGGTCTCGGAAATATTGCGGGTGTCGCCATTGCCATTTCAATCGGAGGTCCCGGTGCAACATTCTGGATGATAGTTGCAGGCTTGTTGGGTATGTCGTCAAAGTTTGTGGAGTGTACACTTGGCGTGAAGTATCGTAAAATTGATGAAAACGGTGTTGTGTCGGGTGGCGCGATGTATTATTTGCGCGACGGCTTGAAGAAAAAGGGTATGAAATGGCTCGGAGCCTTACTTGCTTTCATATTTGCCGTTTTGGTTATCGGAGGCTCCTTTGGAGGCGGAAATATGTTCCAGGCTAATCAGGCTTTTGCACAGTTAGCCTATGTTGCTCCCGGTGTATCGAACCACGGCTTTTGGTTTGGAGTTATAGTTGCCATTCTTGTCGGCGTGGTAATAATCGGAGGTATTAAAAGTATTGCAAATGTTACGGATAAAATAGTACCTTTTATGGCTGTAATTTATGTGGGAACAGCGCTGGTAATTATTTTCCTGAACTTAAATCATACGGCGGAAGCTTTTAAATTGATAATTGAAGGAGCTTTTGGAGCGGATGCCTTAAAAGGCGGTTTTATTGGAGTTTTAATTGTCGGTTTCCAACGTGCGGCATTTTCAAATGAGGCAGGCGTAGGCTCGGCTGCTATCGCTCACTCGGCAGTTAAAACCGAAATACCTGTTACGGAGGGTTATGTTGCTCTTTTGGAGCCCTTTGTGGATACTGTGGTGATTTGCACGATGACAGCCCTTGTTTTGATCTTTACAGGCACCTATGAAAATCCGGCCGGTTTGGAAGGCGCCCAACTTACATCGCAAGCCTTTTCTACGGTCATCTCCTGGTTCCCCTATCTGCTTGTTGTGGCAATCTTCCTTTTTGCGTTTTCAACAATGATATCATGGTCATATTACGGTCTGAAAGGTTTTGACTATCTCTTCGGCGACATTTCCGAAAAACTCTTCAAAACAAGAAACGTTGCCAAATATACTTATTTTACAATTTTTCTGATATTTATAGTTATAGGTTCTTCATCCAATCTCGGATCGGTTATGGACTTTTCCGATATGATGATTCTGTCAATGGCATTTCCCAATATCCTGGGGCTGCTTATTCTTGCTCCCGAAATAAGAAGGGATTTACGTGATTATCAAAGAAGACTTAAAAACGGCGAAATTAAAGTGTTCAAATAGATTTCTTTTTTGTATCTTTACTCCCAAATTTTTGAAATTGAGCCGGATTAAAGATCAGATGAAAGGATACTTTACTTTTAACCGTACCGAACAACGGGGAATTGCCGTTTTGTCGGTTTTGATTTTGATTGTAATATTGATAAATATTCTACTTCCATATTTTATTGAGGATGAAAAACCGAATTATACCGAATTTAAAAAAGAGATAGCGAAATTTGAGGCATCTCAACTTAAAGCAAAGCAAAAATATTTCCAAAAGGAGTTTAAATCGGATGATATTACTAAGAGGCTGCACCCTTTCCCGTTTGACCCCAATGGTCTTCCTGTTGAAAAGTGGAAAAAATTGGGTTTGTCCGACAAGCAAATAAAGGTTATCAAAAACTATGAGAGGAAGGGAGGGCGGTTTTATAAAAATGAAGACCTCGCAAAAATATACGGCATCTCGAAAGAGGAGTATAAAATACTTGAGCCTTATATAACAATTGTAAATGATGACAATAATAAGAGTGTTAAGGTTATGGAAAAAACGGAAATATCACCTTTTCCCTTCGACCCCAATGTTGTTGATGAAAATAGTTTGCTTACGATGAAACTGGATACAAAATTGGTTAGTACCATTATCAATTATCGAGAAAAAGGTGGAAGATTTTACAAAAAGGAAGACCTGAAGCGCATCTATGGCATGAAACCTGAAATTTATAGAAAACTGGAACCGTTTATTAAAATTGAATCGGATACGACAATAGATAATACAGATAATACAGATAATAAGCCGGAACCGATAGTTGAGCTAAATTCCGCCGACACCCTCGATCTTCAGCAACTAAAAGGAATAGGGCCTTCTTATGCAAAGAGAATTGTAAAATACAGAAAGATGCTCGGCGGCTATTATTCCAAAACTCAATTGATGGAAGTGTATGGGATGGATAGTGTCAGATATAATAATATGAAAAATTTTGTAACAGTAAATCCTGACTCCGTTAAAAGAACGGATATAAACAGTGCAACAATCAAACAGCTTATCAAACATCCCTACATTGATTTTTATACGGCAAAGTCAATTGTAAAATACAGGCAAAAGATTGGCAAGTTTTCCGGTGTGTCGCAGTTAAAAGATTCAGCCGTCGTACCTGACGAATTATACCGGAAGATAGCACCCTATTTGACAGTGAAATAAACCGAGGCAAAACACCGCTAAAGTCCATAGTCCATCTTAGTTTGTTGGTACAGGTTTTTAATCAAAAATAGCTTACCGTTTCGACAAACCTTTCAATAGATTGCCCATTCGGAAGAGACAACTCCCAAAAAAACTATTTACGTCACAGTGTCAATAAACGTGCTGTTCAGGATTTTCCAATCCCGAACTTAATATTTTCAGGATTTGCAATCCTGCAATAAAATGAATTCCCTTATGTGGGATTTAGTGCCTTTTGAGTTTTCGTGTTTTAATTTCACCACCAAAACACAAAATCCACCAAACATTTTATAAAAAGTTTGCTTGTAAGTCAGATATTTCCTTTTTCGACAAATCTATCATTAGTCTCACCTTTAGGGGAGATTTAGAGGGGTAAAACCCAATAGATTTTTGATTTTCTCTTCCTTGAGCATTGTTCAATGCATATTAAGTATTGAGCATTTTTTTCAATAACCCTGCCTCTTGTCGGTGTTGTCACCGACAAAGAACAGTCATCACCGGAAAACTTTGCCATACTGTATTTTATCTCCATACGTGATTATATATCCTGAAGATAATTTTTTTAGTATAATCCTGCCCAAGAGGCGACTGCTTAAATCGGAAAAAGACCCAAGTGCGAGGTTTGTTGCCACAAAGGCTCTAAGAATCACAAAATTAAAAAAATTATCCCGACACTGACCTGCCCCTGCCCGTAAGGCCAGGCGGGCGTCCGGTCAGGCGGGAATCCGAAAAAGCCCCAAGTTCGAGGCTGTTTCATTCTGAGCGAATCCGAAGAATGACCGTTATACCGACTTTGAAAATAGTTTTAATAGAAACCGGTTATCTGTATTTGATAACCTGAGCCTTTTCAAGAGTTATCAAACCTTGTTCTACGACTTCGTCCAGAAAAGGCATTATTTTATCAATTTCTTCTTTTGTATCCACTATTTCAACAATTACAGGCATATCTTCCGAAAGTCGCAACAGCTTAGCCGAGTGAATACGGCTTGCAGCTCCGAACCCCATTATACCCCTTAACACCGTTGCTCCTGCCAGATTTAATTCTCTGGCTTTTAACACTATAGCTTCGTATAGCAATCTCCCTTTGTATGTGTCGGTCTCACCGATAAAGATACGTACTAACAATCCTTCTATTGGTAATTTCATAACTCTTATTTTATAAAGTTAAAAAGCTCTCTTGATAACCAGAATCCTGCCAGAACAAGCGCCAATGCTGCAATATTATTGGCAAGAATATTTAGAATACCCATTCTTATGTCACCGGTTTTGAAAAAGTTCATTGTTTCGAGCGCATAGGTAGAAAAAGTAGTAAAACCGCCGAGAAAGCCTATAAAAATAAATGCTCTCACTTCGGGTGTTATATTTTTAATTTCAAAAATACCCCAAAACAGACCGATTAAAAATGCTCCTATTGCATTAACCATAAAAGTTCCCCAGGGAAATACAGGGTAGGAAAACTTGTAAGGAATTCCCGAAACGGCATATCTTGCAAATGTTCCGAATGCTCCTCCTGCGACCAGTATTAAAATCTTTTGCATTTTTTTAATAACTTATAATAATATCATACAATAAAAATACAATATGTCTGTTAACAATAATTATTAATTATAAAATAAAGTGTGCTAAATTACTATTTTGTTTTATTTTGCACCCGATTTATTTTAGAAGCAATTTATTTATTTAATTAACGTTATTTTTGCACAGTCAAAATTATTTGGAGTATTTACAATAATTAATTTATGAAAAAGACAGTCATTTTCTTCTTGGGAGCACTTTTGGGTTTCGCACCTTTTTTTGCCAACTCCCAGGATAAACCAAACTACATTGGACAACAATCACAAAATACAATCACAACCGCTGTTCCTTTCCTGATGATTGGCCCGGATGCCAGATCCGGTGGAATGGGAGAGGTTGGTGCGGCAACTGCACCTGACGCAAGTTCGCAACACTGGAATCCTGCAAAATATCCCTTTGCCGATAAGGATATGAGTATTGGTATATCGTATAGCCCCTGGCTTAGAAAACTTGTAAATGATATTAATCTTGCTTATCTGACTTTTTATAAAAAAATAGGTGACAGGCAAGCTGTTCATGCCTCACTGACTTACTTTTCGCTTGGAAATATTACTTTTACCGATATTCAGGGTGAAGTAATCGGTAATTATAAACCAAACGAATTTGCAATTGATGCCGGATATTCAAGAAAGTTCTCAGAGAAGTTTTCCGGTTCGGTTGTGGGAAGATTTATTTATTCAAATCTTACTCAGGGGCAGTTTGTTCAGGGGGTTTCCACAAAAGCGGGAACTTCGGTTGCTGCCGATGTTGCACTTTTTTACAAGACAGACCTCAGTATTAACGGGTTAGCCGGATCGGATTTGGCTTTTGGTTTGAATATTTCAAATATCGGTGCCAAAGTTTCTTATTCCGATGATGACCAGGCAAAGGACTTTATTCCGACAAATATGCGGTTGGGTGGTTCTTTCGGAATGGATATTGATGATTATAACTCTTTCAGGTTCTCACTTGATGTAAATAAACTTCTTGTACCAACTCCTCCGATTTATAAAGTGGATACAACAGGTCAGCCGGTAATAGGCCCTGACGGTAAACCGGTTATTGAAGCCGGAATGGATCCGGATGTCTCGATTGTTACGGGAATGATTCAATCGTTTTATGATGCACCGGGTGGTTTTAGCGAAGAGATGAAAGAATTTATCTGGGTTGTTGGTGTCGAGTATTGGTACGATAAACAATTCGGTGTTCGTGCCGGGTATTTTCACGAAAGCAAAATGAAAGGTAACCGCCAGTTCTTTACTCTTGGCCTTGGATTAAGGTATAATGTTTTCGGACTGGATTTTTCTTATCTGATTCCGACTCAACAGCAGAATCCTCTGGCAAATACACTGCGATTTACACTGACATTTAACTTTGATGCAGTTGGAAAGAATTAGTATTTTATAAAATAATTAAAAGGGGCTGGTGCAAAAATTGTATCAGCCCTTTTTTGTCAAATCAATATTTTTTATAACTTGCGCCCGTATTTAAAAATTACCGGATGATTAAAGTAGGTTTTGGTTTTGATGTTCATAAGCTTGAAGAGGGTTACGACCTTTGGATTGGAGGCGTAAAGGTTGATTCGGAGAAGGGTTCCGTCGGACATTCTGACGGTGATGTATTGATACACGCTATTTGTGATGCCATCCTCGGTGCGGTTAATCTGGGAGACATCGGAACACATTTTCCCGATTCCGACCCTGAATATAAAAATATTGACAGTAAAATACTACTTGGAAAGGTTTGTGATTTGCTCGAAAGGGAAGGATATTTAATTAATAATATTGATTCTACGGTAAGCCTTGAAAAACCGAAAATTGCAGGATATATCTCTGAAATGAAGTCTGCTTTGTCTGAAACAACAGGGGTGAAGGAGAGTGATATTTCCATTAAGGCAACAACAACGGAAAAGCTTGGTTTCACAGGCCGGCAGGAAGGAATTGCAGCTTATGCCGTCGTGCTTATAAGAAGAAAATAAATCAATAACCAATTTTTATTTAATCATAAAATCAAGCATTTTCCTGTCTTCAAGATATGCAGTTATCCTGTCTCCTATACCGACTTTTCCCACACCTGCCGGAGTGCCGGTAAAAATCATATCGCCCATTTTCAGATAGATGAACTGCGAAACGTAGGAGATGACCTTTTCAAAAGAGAATATCATATCCTTTGAACTCCCGTTTTGAACCGTATTTCCGTTTAAATCCATGTGGAATTTTATTTCTTTAGGGTTATGAAGTTCCGATAAAGGAATAAAAGTGCTTATGGGGGCGGAGTTGTCAAAGGCTTTTGCTATTTCCCAAGGATGACCTTTCTCCTTACATTTTTTTTGTAAATCCCTTGCAGTGAAGTCAATACCAAGAGTTATTTTGTCATAATAATTGCCGGCAAACTTCTCCTGAATATTTTTGCCGTTTTTGGAAATCTTTATTACAAGCTCGGTTTCATAATGTATTTCATTTGAAAAATCCGGGATGTAAAAAGGACGGTTTCTTATTAGTAAGGCTGTGTCAGGCTTCATAAAAAACAAAGGATTCTCGGGTAAGGGGTTGTTAAGCTCCTTTGCATGGTCAACGTAGTTTCTTCCTATACATATTATTTTCATTGTTGTATTTTTTTAAGTTTATAAATATATTTACCTCACGCGGCGACGCAGCGACGCAACGGAATGTTATTTTTGCCTCACGCAGCGACGCAACGATGCAACGGAATGTTATTTTTCCTCACGCGGCGACGCAGCGACGCAACGGAATGTTATTTTTGCCTCACGCGGCGACGCGGCGACGCAACGGAATGTTATATTTACCTCACGCAGCGACGCAGCGACGCAACGGAATGTTATTTTTACCTCACGCGGCGACGCTTATCTTCAATCCGTATTTCTATTACTGCCAAAATGCAATATTCCTAATAAATCACAAACAAAAATAAAAGAAAAACTAAAATTTGTTAACAAAAAAATTGAAGCCGGGTTGATAATCAGGCGATTTGTTTCATTTGTTAATAATCAGCGGATAACAGTGTTAATAAATTGTCAGTTAAATGCAAAAACCAAAGGTTGTTTGTTATAATTTTGACACATATTTAAAACTCATAATAAAACATAAACAGAACAAATGACAGGTAATCGGGAATCGAAAGGAAATGTAAAGACAACAGTAAGGAAATCTCCTCTGAAACAGGCTTTTAGCGAGCATGGTAAAATTCCTCCACAAGCAATTGACCTTGAGGAAGCTGTGCTTGGTGCTTTAATGCTGGAGCAGGATCCGCTTAATGCCGTGATTGATGTTCTGAAACCTGAAATGTTTTATAAAGAAGCTCATCAGGAAATATACCGCGCTATCCATAATTTGTTTAACAAGTCGGAGCCCGTGGATATTCTGACCGTAACCAACGAGCTAAAGCTTAACGGAAGTCTTGAACTTGTCGGAGGTGCATATTATATTGCCCAGCTTACCAACAGGGTTGCCTCTTCGGCAAATACCGAATATCATGCAAGGATAATACTGCAAAAATATATTCAGAGGGAACTGATATCCGTTTCGTCGGAAATAATAAAGGATGCATTTGAAGATACAACGGATGTTTTTGAACTTCTGGATAAAGCTGAGAAAAATCTGTTTTCTGTCAGCGAAAATAATTTCCGCAGGGCTTACGACAGTATGCAATCATTGGTTAAAGATGCTATTGAGGAGATTCAGAAGGCCAAGGATCATGAAGGAAACATACGAGGTGTTCCTTCGGGATTTACCGCCCTCGATAGGATTACCGCCGGATGGCAAAAATCAGACCTCATTGTTCTTGCTGCCCGTCCGGGAATGGGAAAAACAGCTTTTGTACTTTCAATGGCCAGAAATATTGCAGTGGATTTTAAAAGACCCGTGGCATTTTTCTCTTTGGAGATGTCATCAGTTCAGTTAGTAACACGTCTGATATCCAGCGAATCACAACTTCCGGCTGATAAACTGAAAAAGGGAAATCTGGAAAATTTTGAGTGGGAACAGCTTAATGCCAAAATCGGAGGTCTGGTTGATGCACCGCTTTATATTGATGATACTCCGGCATTATCAATATTCGAACTCAGGGCAAAGTGCAGAAGGCTGGCTGCTCAGCATAATGTGGAATTAATTATTATTGACTACATACAACTGATGTCGGCTGGAGGAGACGGAAAAGGAAACAGGGAGCAGGAAATAAGTACCATATCCCGGTCATTGAAAAGTCTTGCCAAAGAGTTGAATGTTCCGATCATAACGTTGTCACAGCTTAACCGTTCGGTTGAAACACGTTCGGGAACAAAACGCCCGATGCTTTCCGACCTTAGAGAATCAGGTGCTATTGAGCAGGATGCCGATATGGTTTTGTTTATCTACAGACCCGAATATTATAAGATTGACCAGGATGAGGCGGGTAATTCAACACATGGTATGGCTGAACTAATAATTGCCAAACATCGTAATGGTGCTCTTGCCGATGTGAAACTTCAATTTATTGACAGGTTTGCCAAGTTTATGGATTACGAAGATGATTCATTTTCCGATGATAATACTATGCCTGCGGGAGATTATTCGGCGGAAAACTCCTATACAATACCTTCCAGGATGGATGATATTCCAAGTGACGACTCTACACCGTTTTAGGATTTAAAAAAAGTTAAATTTGCTGTACTCCGATAATTAATTAGCATTATTTCCCGTTAATTAAAATTAGTATGTAACTTTGTGAAATCTTTTTGAATTTGTAAAGAATGAGAAAATTTCTTCTGACAGTCATTTTGTTTTTTATTTTGGTCCTTGCTAAGGCTGCATACATTCTTATTCCTATGGATGATACACAAAAGAATCATCTGAAGGCTTATGGTATTGCATACTGGGTTTTACAGCAGGATGTTGAGGTGGACTGGTTGCTTAACTACCGCGGAGGCAGTTTTATGTGCAAATATTATGATTTGATTGAGCAGGAATGTGTTATTCGGGGAGTCAGCTATCAGATAATCGCGGATGCACAGTCAACGGCAATACTTTTGGAAATATCAGACCCTGAAGTGAATATGGATGTTATCAAACTTCAAAAACCACCTAAGATCGCAGTCTATTCACCTAAAAACAAGCAACCTTGGGATGATGCCGTAACGCTTGTTTTGACTTATGCCGAAATTCCTTATGATGTTGTTTACGACGAGGAAGTAGTACAGGGGAAGTTGCCGCTATACGACTGGCTGCATCTCCATCACGAAGATTTTACCGGGCAGTATGGAAAATTCTGGGCAAGATACAGGAATGTGGACTGGTATAAAGAGGATGTGAGAGTAAATGAGGAAATAGCACATAAGCTCGGGTTCGGTAAAGTGTCGCAATGTAAACTTGCAGTTGCAAAGAAAATAAGGGATTTTGTAGCAGGTGGAGGATACCTTTTTGCTATGTGCTCCGCTCCCGACAGCTACGATGTTGCACTCGCTGCCGAAGGAGTTGACATTTGTGATGTTATGTTTGACGGGGACCCTATGGACCCCAATGCGCAGGAAAAACTGAATTATGATAATTGTTTTGCATTTCGCGACTTTACAATAAGCACTAATCCTTATGAATATGAAATTTCCTCAATAGATGTGAATCCGCAACAGCGCAGGGTGACGGAGAAAAATGATTATTTCACTCTGTTTGATTTTTCAGCAAAATGGGATCCCGTACCGACAATGCTATGTCAGGACCATACTCAGATTATTAAAGCTTTTATGGGACAGACAACAGCTTTTCGCGAGCAATATATAAAGCCTAATGTCCTGATTATGGGCGAAAATAAATCTCTCGGTGAGGCACGATATATCCATGGTGAGTTCGGCAAAGGTACCTGGACTTTTTATAGCGGTCACGATCCCGAAGATTACCAGCACTTTATCGGCGATCCACCCACCGACCTGAACCTGCATCCCAACTCACCCGGATACCGGCTGATTTTAAATAATGTATTATTTCCGGCAGCTAAAAAGAAAAAGCAGAAAACGTGATGCTAACCTGTGGCAAATCAACAGGATAGAAATTATATTCCTTATCAATAAAGCAATTGCCGCTAAGGCATTTGGTATTCAAGATTTGCTTTGTAAGTACTAATATTTCCCTTTTCGTCGGTAACTTTCAGTTGGAAAATATTTTTTCCTTTCTTTAAAAGGTCATCATACCTATAGATCAGCATATCGTTTTTGACGTCATATTCCATCAAAATCCAATTACCGTTCAGGGTGGGATAGTAGGACTTTATTCCGGAAAGTTCGTCGGTTATTTTAACTTTAATGGTATTTTGTTTTGATATGTTTTTCCCGTTTTTGATATTCACGGGTCTTATTTCCGGAGGAATGGTATCGGCAGTAATAAAATAATCTCCAAACTCCCTTATTTTTGCAGTTATGCTTCCGTTTTCAAATTCTCCACCGGCTGAGGATATGTTATTCTTATTATCCAGCTTTGCAATGAGAATCTTATTTGTTAATCGTTCGGGAATATCATTTGCCGGTATTTTCAGGCTGCACCAGGTTTGCAACGGAACATAGTCGTAATGCAAATGATAAAGCTTTGATAATCCTTGCTCCGGTGCAGGGGAGGTGCCGTATTTGAAATAAAGGGTATCGTAAAGAGCTTTGCCAGGAACGGTTAATTTCAATCCCTCTTTTTCAAAAGTGTTTGTACCCGAGAATGTAAACAGTGTGCCGGACGGTATAATTGCCGCTTTTTTTATCCCGGTGGTGTCGCTTTTAACCCAAAATTCCAAAGTTGATTTGTTTCCGGGGACATCACTAACATCATATGTTATTTTATGAACTTCACCATCATTGAAGTCAATAATTCCCCTGTTAATCACATCCTTGTAAATACTCAATCTGTTGTTGGGTTGTATAAACGATTTTTGAATGGTTCTTCTTTTTTGACTGAACTCCTTATAGTCCATAAAGCTATTGATATACCTTGTCTCATCAAATGAAAACGTCTCCATCCTGTGAGAATACACCTGCGTAGAATCAACAGCCATTTTTATGGAGTAAACACCGTTTTTGTTTTTCCCGCCATTAAAAGGATCATAAGTATTAATCCCGAAATATGCTTTACCCGAAATATCAATTGTATCGTTACCTTTTAGTTTGTATAAGTCTTTAGACCATTCTGTCCTGATTTCAACAGGAGACTTGTGTCCGTTAATAAGAGAATTATTATCAGCCGGATAGATTTTCAGAATATTGATAAACGGACTTTTTTTATCTTCAACCTTAAAACCGAAAAGCAGGGGATTAATTGGTTTTTGTGTTTTGGCATCACGTATTTCGAAATGCAGATGCGGACCGCCTGACCTTCCGCTATCGCCTGTCAGTGCAACTATATCTCCCTTTTTTACGGGGAATTGTCCCTTTTTAAAATAAAGATCAACGGAATATGATTTTTTACGGTATTGTTCTGAGAGGATATAGTCGTTTAATTTTTTTTCATATTCCTGTAAAT
>JALSSR010000038.1 GCA_026984135.1 Bacteroidales bacterium | reverse complement strand
AAAAGGGTAAAGTTATTATCGTCACAAAAGACAAAGCCGAAGAGACCGCCACAAAATATGCTCAGGGTGGGATAGCTGCGGTTATGTACTCTCCCGACACTTATGAGAAACATATCAGCGATACTTTGATAGCCGGTGATGATCTCTGCAACGAAAATATTGTCAGAATAACAATCACCGAATCTACGGAAAGGATAAAAGAGTTAATAAATTGGGGAACACAGTTTGACAAGACCAAAACGGGCAAATTCGATCTTGGCAAGGAAGGCGGGCATTCCGAATACAGGGTTCTCCATCATAAGGATGCCACCGGACTGGAAGTGGAAAGAGCATTGCTTGAGCAGGTTAAAAAGCATCCCAATATTGAAATTTTTGAAAACCATTTTGCCATTGACCTCATAACCCAGCACCACCTCGGAGTAGGTGTTTCGAGAGGTATGCCGGATATTCAATGCTATGGTGCTTACATTTTGCGCCCGGATTCCGGCGAAATAATCACAATCCTTTCCAAGGTGACACTTTTGGCAACAGGTGGTTCGGGAAATGTTTATTTTACAACCACAAATCCCAAAATAGCAACCGGCGACGGTGTGGCTATGGCTTACAGGGCAAAAGCCACCATCGAAAATATGGAATTTGTACAATTTCATCCCACATCGCTTTTCAACCCGACGGAACGTCCGTCGTTTTTGATAACGGAGGCATTGCGCGGTTTCGGAGCCGTATTGAAAAACAGGGACGGGAAAGAGTTTATGCAGAAATATGATGAACGCGGTTCCCTTGCCCCGCGGGATATTGTCGCACGTGCCATTGATACGGAAATGAAACTCAGCGGTGATGACCACGTCTGTCTCGACTGCACACATCTTGATAAAAACGAACTTATCAATCATTTCCCCACTATCTATGCCAAATGCCTGAGCATAGGTATTGACATCACAAAAGAGATGATCCCTGTTGTTCCTGCAGCTCATTATCAGTGCGGCGGAATCAAGGTTGACGAATATGCGCACAGTTCCGTTCAAAATCTTTATGCTACGGGTGAGTGCGCATCCACTGGTCTTCACGGTGCCAACCGTCTTGCCTCAAACTCCCTTCTTGAAGCAGCTGTATTTTCACACAGAGCTGCTCTTGATTCCATGAAAAAAATCAAAAACATAACATTTAAAGATGAAATTCCCGACTGGAATGCCGAGGGATTGGTTTACAATGAAGAGATGATCCTTATCACCCAAACAATCAAAGAGTTGCAACTGCTTATGTCGAGTTATGTCGGAATAGTACGCTCGGATTTAAGATTAAAACGTGCGCTTGACCGCCTTGAAATAATTTATCGCGAAACAGAGGAACTTTACAATAAATCCATCATCAACACAAAAATATGTGAGTTGCGCAACCTTATCAATGTTGCATACCTGATAATCAAGATGGCACAACTGAGAAAAGAGAGTCGCGGATTACACTACTCCATTGACTATCCCGAAAAGGCACCTATTAAGATGAATTCCAGGAAATAGATTTGTCATCTAATCTTTATATTATCGAATTGTGCGAATTACACAAAGAAGTTATTCTCTTTTTAAATTTTATTTAAGAATACTTACCGGAATATGTTTATACGGATTGTTTATCTTTGCATAAAAATATTGATGATTTAAAACAATTACAAATGGCCTTTATAAAAGCTGTAAAAGGAGTTTTGCCTAAATTCGGAAAAGGATGTTTTTTTGCTGATAATGCAACTATTACGGGCGATGTAGTTATGGGCGACAATTGCAGCGTATGGTTCAGTGCGGTGGTCAGGGGTGATGTGCACTATATTCGTATCGGAAATAATGTGAATATTCAGGATAATGCAACCGTGCATTGTACTTATCAAAAGGCACCGGTAGAAATCGGAAATAATGTCTCAATAGCTCATAATGCCGTTGTCCATGGTTGTACGATCAGAGATAACGTCTTGATAGGAATGGGAGCAATAATAATGGATGGTGTCGTTATTGAAAGCAACTCAATCGTTGCAGCCGGAGCAGTTGTTTCAAAGGGTACGGTAATTGAATCGGGAAGCGTTTATGCAGGTATTCCCGCAAAAAAAATAAAATCCGTTGATGTGGAATTGGTTGAAGGTGAAATAAACAGAATAGCAAACAGTTATAATATGTACGCAAGTTGGTATGATGGCTGAAGCGGATAGGAGACTCCCGTGAGGTTTGCGGAATAGCCCGTGGGTGAGAGAAACCTCGCAGTTGTTAGGGATGGAATTAGGGAAAATGGTTGAATCGGGAAAATGGTTGAATCGGGAAATTGGTTGAATCGGTGAATTGGTAAGGCTATTCCTGTAAGGAGTTAAATAAATTTAAAAATGATATTAATATACACACATAAAATAACGAACCGTATCAAATATACCTTTAATTTGATGATTAAAGAACTCCTTGGTGTGGATATTGAGATTACTTCGGACAAAGAGGAGTTCGACACATTTGAAGGTATTAAGTTCTCATATACAAATGAGAGACTGGGAGATGAGCTTTTCTTTTCGTCCTGTAAACTGCTTTTTGAAAGAGGTATTTCAACACAGGAAATATCATTTATCGAATATGACGGTTTACCCGCCTTTTATCCGGTTTACAGCAAAGATTCCGCAGTTCCTTTCGATCCTTTTGCCGCCTCTTTCTATCTTATTTCCAGATATGAGGAGTATCTACCTCACCGAAAGGATAAATACGGAAGGTATCAGTCTTCGGAAAGTCTTGCACATAATAAAGGTTTTTTACAAAAACCGTTAATCAACATCTGGGCTTTAAAAATCGGGGAGTTACTAAAAAAACGTTACCCGGGGTTTTCATTTCCGGGTACGAAATATGAGTTCATTCCCACGATTGATATTGACGCAGCCTGGGCATACAGGCAAAAAGGATTATTCAGAACAACCGGAGGTTTTCTTAATTCCTTGATAGATCTTGATTTAAAAGGTGTTGCCGAAAGGGCTAAAGTAATTATGGGATTGCACCGTGACCCTTTCGATACTTATGAATATCAGCTTTATCTTCAAAAAAAGTATAATCTAAGACCCATATATTTTATTCTTTTTGCACAATACGGTCTTAATGATAAAAATATTCCTGTAAGGAGTATGAAATTCCAGAGATTGATAAAGGCCCTTGGTGATTATGCCGCAGTGGGAATACATCCTTCCTACGGCTCTAACAACGACCCTTCCATCCTCAAGAAAGAGGTGAATATGCTGTCGAAGGTGCTGAATCGTGAAATAACGAAGAGCAGGCAGCATTTCCTAAAACTCATCCTTCCGGCGACATACAGAAACCTTATTAACCTTGACATTACCGACGACTATTCAATGGGCTATGCAGCCCAACCCGGGTTCAGGGCAAGCATCTGCCGTTCGTTTAATTTCTATGACCTTGATATGGATACGGAGACAAAGCTAAGGATTCACCCTTTCACGGTTATGGAAGGCACCCTCAGGGATTATATGAATGTGAATGCCGCCAATGCGATGGATTATATTCAGCCCCTTATTGACCAGGTAAAAGCCGTAAACGGAACTTTTATTTCACTGTGGCACAACGAGTCGCTTGGCAATAAGGGACGTTGGCTCGGCTGGAGCAAAGTTTACGAAGATATGATAATAGAAGCATTACCGTAAAAAATGATCAGATACCTGACAAACGACGAAATAGATAAAAAAAAATGGGACGATTGCATAAAAGAGTCGTTTAACGGACTGGTCTATGCCTATTCCTGGTATCTCGATATTGTGGCCGAAGACTGGGAGGCTCTTATAGAAGATGACTACGAAAGGGTTTTCCCGCTAACCGGAAATAAGAAATTCGGTATCAACTATTTATTTCAACCTCCGTTCACTCAACAACTTGGTGTTTTCTCAAAAGGAATTCTTTCGGAGAAGACAGTGGAATCATTTTTAAATGCCATCCCGTCAAAATACAAATATGCCGAGATTAATCTCAACTCATTCAACAAAATTGATTCCGAAAAATACAAGGTGAAACCATGGCTGACACATCTTCTTGATCTTATTAATTCGCATGAAATCATCCTAAAAGGTTATTCAACAAATATGAAGCGTAACCTGAAGAAAGCTCTAAAGTCAGGAATATCGGTTATGAAGAATGTCAAACCCGATGAGGTTATTGACCTCTTCAGAGCCGACAGGGGCCGGGATATAAAAAATCTAAAAGATGATGACTATATTAAACTGAGAAGGTTAACCTACCTTGGGATTTATAAAGGAATGATGCAAACATACGGAGCCTTTTCAAAAACCAATGACCTGATAGCAGGAGCCATTTTCATTAAAAACAGGGGGAGAGCTGTTTTTCTTTTCTCGGGAAACAGTGACGAGGGAAAGCAGACAGGAGCTCTGCCGTTGATAATTGATACATTTATTGAAGATAATTCCCAAAGAAATCTCACACTCGACTTTGAAGGCTCCAACGACCCTAACCTTGCCCGTTTTTATAAAAGCTTCGGCTCAAAAGAAGTCACCTATCCGCATTTGTATATTAACCGCCTCCCGGCAATCCTGAAAGCAGGAGTTGCAATAGTTAAAAGTGTCAGGAAATAGAAAGCTAAGGTTGTAAAGAAATAGAATTTTCTCTTTTTATTGCATTATTGATTTTTTATATGTTATTTTGCAGGAGAAAGGAGTTGGATTGCTAACCTTGTATTTTTATCTATATGCTAAAAATTTTAAATAAGAACACTTCGATACTGAACCAGATCATTGCCGAACTGCGCGATGTTAACACTCAAAATGACAGAATGCGGTTTAGAAGAAATCTGGAAAGATTCAGTGAATTTGTCGGTTATGAGATCAGCAAAACACTTGAATATGAAGAGAAAGAGGTTGTTACGCCCCTTGGAACCGCAAATGTTCCCGTATTAAAAGAGTATCCGGTCATAGCTTCGATACTTCGGGCCGGCCTGCCTATGCACAATGGACTTTTAAATGTATTTGACAAGTCGGATAACGGTTTTGTTTCGGCATATCGCAAAGTTGAAAAAAATGTTGGATTTACAATAAAAATCGAATATTCCACAAGTCCGGAACTTGACGGAAAGGTTTTAATATTGGCCGATCCGATGCTTGCCACAGGCTTTTCGCTGGTTAAGACCTATAAGGAACTTATGACCTTCGGAACACCTTCACACGTTCATCTTATTTGTGCAATATCCAGCTCGGAAGGTGTTGACTTTGTACGTAAAAACTTACCAATGAGAAATATTACACTTTGGATCGGTGCTGTTGACGATGAGCTGACGGCTCAGGCATATATTGTCCCCGGCCTTGGCGATGCGGGTGATCTTGCCTTTGGAAATAAAATTAATTTGTAATATTTTCCCTGCAACTTTTTAGTAAAATACTTTGTTTATTTACAATAAATAACCATGTTTTTGTGTTGTTTTTATGTATGTTTTTCGGAACAAATTTTTTACTGCTCCGTATGCATAAACTTAAATTGAGTACTGAATTATTAAACTGAATATTAATGATAATCATAACCGGGATAAAACTCTTCAAACTACTGCAAATACTATTGCTCAGCGGACTTAAATTTTTCTTTGCTCCGCTTATTTCGGTCGGATACGGGTATAATTATTTTCAAACTATCCTTATAACTTCTCTCGGAGGAATTCTCGGGATTCTCTTTTTCTTCTATTTTAGCAGATGGCTTATCAAACAATACAATAAGTTCTGTCCCGTAATTTTTGCAGGATTTACCGGAAAAAGTGTTGATCAGGCAAAAAAAATTCTCAATTGTGATCAGCCGTCAAAGAGAAAAATATTTTCATCAAAAAGCAGAAATCTCATTAAGTTAAGAAAAAAATACGGTTATCTCGGTATTATTATTTTAACTCCTGTCTTGCTTTCGATACCGATAGGGGCCTTCCTTGCTCAAAAATATTATTCGAAAAGAAAAAGTACGCTTCTTTATATGAGTCTGTCCATTGCTGCGTGGTCATTCTTTATTTCTACGGTATATTTCCTGTTTTAACGTTTTTTTCCCTACTTTTGCCTGAACATAAAAAACATTATGGCAAACCTTGTTGTAGAAAATTTACGTATATCTGTTGAGTCTATCAGGAGTCATCTTTTGCGTACAATCCTGACCGTTCTGATAATTGCCTTCGGAATAATGTCGCTCGTGGGTATTCTGACTTCCATAGACTCTATAAAATACGCTCTGACTCAAAACTTTACAATGATGGGAGCAAACACTTTCACTATTAAGAACAGATCAATGCGGATTCAAATCGGCAGGAAGTCAAACAAGCCGAAGCATTACGAAAGAATAAGTTTTCAGGATGCTATGACATTCAAGGAAAACTTTGATTTTCCGGCAATTACATCTGTTTACACCTTTGCAACGCATACGGCTACTTTAAAATACAAGTCCGAGAAAACAACACCCAATACTCCTGTGATGGGTACTGACGAGAACTATCTTATAACATCCGGCAATGAACTTTCGGAGGGAAGAAATTTTACACCGGAAGATGTACATTTCGGCTCCAACGTGGCAATTGTGGGGAGCGAAATAGTTAAGAAACTTTTCAAGGGAAAAACAGATCCCGTTGGAAAAATTATTTCAATTGGACCTGGAAAATACCGCATAATAGGTGTTTTGAAAGAAAAAGGGTCAAGTATAGGATTTTCGGGTGACAGGTTTTGTTTGCTACCCATAATGAATGTCCGGCAATATTTTTCACAACCTAACAGGTCATATTCTATAAGTATTATGGCGAAAGATCCCGAAAATATGGAAGCCGCAATAGGTGAAGCAACCGGATTGTTCCGTGTTATAAGAAAAACACCACTCGGAGAGGAAAACGACTTTCAGATTGATAAAAGCGACCGTATTGTTGAGATGTTTATGGAAAATGTTCAGTATATCAGGTATGCAGCTATTTTTATAGGTGCCATTACTCTTCTTGGAGCTGCAATCGGATTGATGAATATAATGCTTGTTTCGGTTACAGAAAGAACCAAAGAAATAGGAATACGCAAAGCTACCGGTGCAACAAACAAAACCATTAAAAATCAATTTCTTGCCGAATCAATTGTTATTGCTCAGATAGGTGGAATTATAGGAATTATCTTCGGAATAGGAATTGGAAATATCATTTCTCTGATTATCGGAAGTAGTTTTATCATTCCCTGGATATGGATTTTAGTCGGAGTTGTATTATGTTTTATTGTTGCGGTTCTTTCGGGCTATTTGCCGGCCACAAAAGCCGCAAAACTAGATCCGATTGAGTCATTGAGATACGAATAGAAAAAAATTTGCTTTTTAAAAAAATAAATTTTATTTTTGTAGAAAAAAATAATGAAATATTATTTCATCATATTATTGATTTCATTCTTCGTTATTGCTGATAAAAGTTGTAAAGCTCAATCAGTTGAAGACAAAGGGATTAATGCTAATACATCCGTTCCATTTACACTTGCGGATAGAGACAGGATTTTAAAATTGGAAAATAGTATAGATATACTTAACGAGCGCATTGTGTCTTTGGAAAGCCTGATAGATAAACGCTTTGATTCTCAGCAAAATCAACTTAACTTGCTTTTCGGTTTTATGTTTTTAATACTTGGTGCCGTGATGTCATTGATAGGATTTATAATATATGACAGACGTACGATATTGCATCCGGTGACAAAAAAGCAAAAAGAGTTGGAAGATATTTTAATAGATTACTCGAAAAAGAACAACGAATTAAAAGAGATACTGAAAAAAGCAGGAGTGTTATAATAGTAACTGTTTAACTGTTTGCAAATGAACGGGTGCTTAAATATAACGGGCTTATTAGCAGAAGACCTGCCGAAACAACAAGAATACCATTCCCCAACCCGATTATATCTGTCATCCATCCTATTAATGGAGCAAGTGCCGCTGCAACAATAGTGTGAGCCTGCGATTCGGCGGAAAGAACAGTAGCCATCACATCTTTGTTGATGTTTTCCGCCACATAAGATATTCCTATCGGCTTACGCAGATTCTCAATCAAGTATATTGCAATAAAAAACAGTATTGAAAGTCCGGTGATGTTTATTTCATATAAAAAACCGGAAACTATTCCCGCAACAACACCAACTATCAGAGTTATATTCAGAGGTTTATAAAGATTTTTAAACCTTTCCGAAAAGCGGCCGGAATTTCTTGCCGAAAAAGAAGTTAACAGGTAAATGAGAAAATAGACTATTCCGATAACAACCGACGACCTTTGTTTATCGTTGAATGCAATCATAATGGGAAGCGATAGCGCAAAAGTCTTTAATATAGGTTGCAGATAATCTTTCAAGGCCTTATAATAACCGGTAAAAACAGAAAGGTTAGCAATGGCTTTCAATAAAACTCTGTTTTTAAAAGAATAGATAAAATCAAAGATAACCTTTTTGAAATTTTTAACCACTTCTCCCTTTTTATATACAAGCACATTGCCTTCAAGTTCCTTGGGATAGGTTGCGATGTTTATCAAATCAAGAAAATATGGAATAATAGAAAAGAGAAATATCATCCTGTAACTACCTGTATAAAAGACCAGCACTCCGGCGAGCAAAGCCGAAACAGCCGAGCCAATCTGTGACCATGAACGCGTATGCCCGTAATAATAGACCTTCTGATTCTGCCAGCCTTTTAGTTTCAAATAATCGAAGATCATCGCCTTATGGGTGCCCGTTCTGAATGCATCGCCTACAGAATAAAGCAACATGGCAGCAACAAACAATTCAAATGTACCTGAAAAATAGAAACCGGTAAATGAAAGTATGTAAAATGAAAATGAGGAAACCATTGTTTTCTTCCGGCCTATTGAATCGGCAATGATACCGGCGGGAATTTCCAGTATGTTACGTGCAATTTCCCTGATGCTGTACAATACACCTATTTGAAGAAACGAAAGTCCGCTGTCAATAAAAAACAGGACTAGAAAAGGCTCAAAGAGACGCAGATTCTTTAAAAATCCGTACAAACAAAATTTGTAATATTGAATATCCTTTTTAAAATTTTGACCCTTCGCTGCCATAACAATAAATGTTAAGGCAAAGTTAATGGAAAAAATAACAGATATTTTGTTATTCAATCACAACACGATCGGAAACAATTCCTTTGTCAGTTTCTATCCGGAGCAGGTAAACACCCGAATCAAATTGTGATGTATTGATTCTGAACACTTTACCATTAACTTGTTTGTTTGCAACAAGTTGTCCCGTAAAGTTGAAAATCTTAATACTATTTATTCCGTATTCCGAATGGATGTTCAATATTTCTTTTGCAGGATTGGGATAAACGGCTATTTTACCTGCAATATTTTCATCAACCGAAGTGCAACCGTCAACGGTAAGCACCTGAACATCTGAATTCTCACAACCGTTTTCATCTGTATATGAATAAGTAATTTCATGATCGCCTACACCTGCAACAGCCGGGTCGAAGATTCCGTTATCAACACCCGTCCCGCTATATTCGCCACCTACGGGTAAACCGCCTGTCAGTTCAAAAGCAGGCCAGTTCAAACAAGCCGTATCAAATTGGGCAAGTGTAACTTCCGGATTGGCATAAACCGTTATGTAGTCCGTCATCTCCATTGTGTTTTCATTAGTGCCGTCCGAGACCGTAAGGGATACATCCCAGCTACCTGCAACAGAATAATTGACAACGGGATTTTGGTCGGTTGAAGTTGACGGATTACCACCTTCAAAAATCCAACTCCGGGAAGTAACATTTCCAACGGATTGGTCGGTAAAAGTAACACTGCCTTCTTCACAGAATTCTGTCAGGTCGGCTGTGAAGTTTGCAGAGAGGGTATTTTCCATACAATCCTGAATATAAGGATCAAAGCAAGGTGCCGTAGGGGGCCAGCAAACGTCGAAACTCATCTCTTTGTCGGGGCAAACGATGCAATATGTCGGATATCCCAAAAAGTTTTGGCCGTCGGTTACCACATTAATGGCGGCAGGTCCGCCACCGTCGGTTCCGGCAGCATAAAGCGTTATATTATGTTGCTGTTTGTATGCATTTATAGCTGCATTATTATCGGATGGAGAAAGACCTATCATAATAAGGTTTTCCTGTCCACCACCGTACGTTTCATATACCTCTTCAATTAATGAAGCATATGCTGCACAGCTACTTCAAGTGGTGAAAAACAGATCAATGAAGACCGTTCTGCCCTGATCCAGCAAATCATAAAGATGCCACGTATTTCCGTCAGAATCAGTGACGGTAAAATCACCCACCTGGCTTTTTGTTACAACTGTCGTGTTGATGTCTTTGTCTGTCCTGCATTGATACTGCGAAAATGCAGATAACGAGAACATAAGAACCACAACTAAAAGAAATCTTTTTTTCATTATAATAGTTTTTGTTAAACAAAATATTTATAAAATTCAATACCTATATAGATTGACAACTTATTAATTAACAAAGTTGTCAGACATACAAGTTGTTTATGATTAAATGGATAAAATCAATATTTGGCAATTATAAAATCAGAAAATAAAGAAAATTAAAGAATGCTCATTACTCGCAAAGTTACCCGGAAAATACTTAATGAACAATAATTGCCTTTTCTGCTTTTTCAGTCACAACTCCCACAATTGCCGCTTCGGGATATTTGGAGTTGCGAAGTTTGCCGACCATTTCGTCAGCCTTTTCGGCAGGTGTACAAATCAACAGTCCGCCCGATGTTTGAGCATCAAGCAGAAGCATCTTATGATTATAGTCAACCGAATTTTCAAACAAACAATCATCAGAAGTAAATTCAAGATTACGAAAAGCGGCACCGGGAATACATCCCATATCTATTAAATCAATAACCTTCTCAATTGCGGGAACGCTATCCGCTTTGATTTTAATGGAAACTTCGCTTCCGCGTGCCATTTTCAAAGCATGGCCAATAAGTCCGAAACCGGTGATATCCGTTGCACATTTTACCGAATATTCATTCATAATCTCGGCACCTTTATCATTGAGAAGTTTCATCGTATCAATGGCTTTTTGATATGTTTCATCTTCCGCAAGATCAATTTTCTTAGCAGAAATTATTGCACCTGTTCCAAGCGGCTTGGTAAGAATAAGAATGTCTCCCGGTTTTGCACCTGCATTGGTGATAAACTTGTCGGGATGCACGGTACCGGTAACGGCAAGACCATATTTCGGAATATCATCTTCAATGGTGTGTCCGCCGACAATTATTCCACCCGCTTCGGTAACCTTGTCGTGGCCGCCCCTTAAAATCTCTTTCAATATCGTCATCGGCACATTCGCAGGAAACAGAACGAGGTTTAAAGCGGTAAGCACTTTACCTCCCATTGCATAAACATCACTCAGGGAATTTGCAGCCGAAATTTGCCCGAAATCATACGGGTCGGAGCAAATCGGCGGGAAAAAATCCGTTGTCAATACAAGTGCCTGTTCATCATTAATTTTATAAACACCAGCATCATCGTGGGTATCAATGTTTACAAGTAAATTCTCATCTTCAACCTTCGGCAGACCGGCCAAAGCTTTAGCCAATTCCGCTGCAGGAAGCTTTGAGGAACAACCACCCTGATCAACAAGTTTTAAAAGGTCGAAATTTTCAAAATCGGTATTTATCGTTACTTTTTGCAGAGTCATTATTATTATTTTTTAATACTTGACAATTTACATCTGACACGTGTTGTTTAAGTACGGATTTTTCCGCCGTCTGTCTTAAACTAAACAATTTATATTCGCATTCCTTCTGTTGCGGATAAGTTTGCAAGTTTAAACTTTTTTCTTTTTGAAGCAGACAATTTAAATAATTTTTTCATTAAACGGATGATCTTGCGGTGCTTTTGCCCATGCACGGTTGCCGGTTGAACATCGGCACATCCCCCGGTTACCGACTAAAATCCTTCATTTCACCCCTATCGCATTCAACGGGTGACTTTCCGGCATTGTTGCCCGTGCGTAGTCACCGGTTGAGCAGCGGCGGAAAGAATGAAAATGTTGCAAAGGATTAAAAGTTTATTGTTTTTCCGGCATCAAGCGTAGCATTTAGAATATCGTAAGCATTTGACACTCTGCCTACAGCTATATCTTTTGTACGTTCATAAAAGTCGAGGCAAGTACCACAGGCCAATAGTTCCACGCCTTTGTTTTCGTACTCTTTCAAGACAGGTAAAACGGGGGAATCGTTCAGAGTAAGAAAGACTCCGGAATTAAGGAATACAACTTTCTTCGGCAGTCTGTCCATCTCGTTAAAAGTATCAAGGAAACCTTTCACAAGCATTTTCCCGAGTTCCTCATTGCCCTCTCCAATCCTATTCTTTGCAAAAACAAGCACAAAGTCGTTTGTTGCGGGTAAATCAACTTCACAATATTGGTCAACTTCAACATCATCAATGTTTGCATCTGTTTTATTTACGGTTAATTCGGTTATTCCGCCCTCTTTCTTTTGTGTTACGGGAATGTCATTATCATTCAGAAAATGCAACACATTCGAAACCGAAGTGTCGTTGTCAATTATAACTTTTAAAGTTTCGTCTTTTTCGAGTTCCTGTAGCGCCTTTTTTGTTTTAATAAGCGGCATCGGACAGGCGAGTCCTTTTACGTCTAATGTTCTCATAGTTTGTTATTAATGTTTAAAATTTAAATAATATTTGCCATCTCTTTTCCTTTATCCGTCAACATAACAAAGAATGTTTTTTTATAAATCATATCTTGCTCAATGAAGTAGTTTAAAATAAACTGAACGAATTTTTTTGATGTATCGAGTAAGAGTCTCACCTCCTTTTCATTAATTCCCCTCTCTTTATTTTTAAGTTCATCAAGCAGAATTGTCCGGCATTTATTCATTATAATTTTGCTAACATAAACACCCCTGAAAAAAATTAGTTCACCTTGTTTGGCAAGATATTTTTGCAACATCTTCAGCCTTTCCTTTTTAATCTTTTTTGATAATGCCCATTCTTCTATCCTGCTTTCATCGGGAATGTCAATACCGGAATTTGCATACACCCTTTCAAGCCATTCCAGTTGCCCTTTTGTTTTGGGGTCAAGTTTTACGGTGTGCTGCGATAGAGCATAAGTGCTACCGGTTTTCTTTATTAATTTCTCATCTAAATGCTTGTTAATAAGAGCATTGATAAAGCACCTTCCGGCTTCATTTGAGGTAAAACCAAATTTTCCATAGAATTCTTTTGTGTCAAGTCCCTCTTCCAGAATGGAATTTTTTTTATGATGTTCTTCCAGAATTTCCAGAACTCTATGATGATAATCATCATAAATATCCTTGCCTGCAACTACCGGTTTATCATTATAAAAAAACAGGACAACACCTCTTCCATTGTCGTTTTTACATTCTTCAATTATCTCTTCATTTGAAAGTTTTAATTTTTCCGCAAGTGTTTCCGTAAAAACCGGAATATTCTCTTTATTCAACTCTATTTTAATAAGGTTGAGGATGTTGCCGCTATTTAGTTTTGCTTCGACAAGGTTTTTAAGATTTCCAATAAGCTTAGGAGTTCTTTTTCTGTGATGAAGCGGAGCATTGTCAATAATAATTCCTCCACCCAGGCTGACATCGTTTGATGAATTTCTGATGATGAATCTGTCATCATTCAAGAGTATGGCCGGTTTTTCAAGATGTATCTGCACAATTGCCGTTTCACCGGAATTCAAGGTGTCTTTGTCGAGAAGATGCATTTTTGCGGTGCACTCAAAGGTGCCGGAATAAAAAATAACCTTCGACCATAGTTTTAACTCAACGGGAATATCGAAAAGTGTTACCGTGGCGTCAACCATTACGGTTTCGTCAATTTCTTTTCCCGAGAGCACCATCCCGCGACGGTAGTCTTCAAATTTCAATCCCGAAATATTTATTGCAGCCCTGTCGCCTGTAAAAACACTGTCAACAGGTTGGCCATGACGTTGAATGGTTCTGGCTTTCACTTTTTTGTTTTTTCCCGGAAGTAAAAGCAGTTCGTCACCTGTTTTCAGTTCTCCGTCCAACACGGAACCGGTTACGACAAATCCTATTCCTTTGACATTGAAAATCCTGTCAATGTACATTCTGAAATTATCCGTACTTTTTCGTGTTTCTATCTTAGGAATTATTTCGGAGATTTTGGCGACGAGTTCGTCCAAGCCTTCTTTTGTTACGGATGAGACTTTTACGATGGGTGCATTTTCAAAGGTTGTACCTTCCAGAAATTCGGAAATCTCCATTTCCGCAAGTTCGGTCATCTCTTCATCCACGAGGTCAATTTTATTCAAGACTACAATGCCGTGCTTAACGCCAAGCATATCAATTATTTGCAAATGTTCGACGGTTTGGGGCATTATTCCGCTGTCTACGGCAACCACAAGAAGAACAATGTCAATACCGAAGGCGCCTGCAACCATTGTTTTGATGAAGTCCTTGTGTCCCGGAACATCAACAATACCTACCGCTTCGCCTGTGGGTAAGGTGAGATGTGAGAATCCGAGGTTTATGGTTATGCCTCTCTCTTTCTCTTCTTTATGTGTGTCGCAGTCAATGTCGGTCAATGCCTTTATGAGTGCTGTTTTTCCGTGGTCAACATGACCTGCCGTTCCGATTATAAGGTGCTTCATTTTATTGTTTTGTATTTCACGCGGCGACGCAACGACGCAGAATGGGACAAAAATAATTTCACGCGGCGGCGCAACGACGCAACGAGGGATTGAGAAAGTGTCACGCGGCGGCGCAGCGACGCAACGAGGGATTGAGAAAGTGTCACGCGGCGGCGCGGGGCGGCGATATTGTTAAACAGTTGACGGAGTTCATCCGGAGGTGCGGCGGCACAACGAAAATGAGGAGGACATTCACGCACCCGTGATGCAATATGCTTATCTGTATCAGGATATTTCATTGAAAACATCTTTAATGATATTTGCAAGTTTATTTATTTGATCTTCGGGAATTGTCAGAAGGTCGAAATAAATATCGCCTTTTCTGAGAATTGCAACCACAGGGTTTTGATGATGCAGAAGTCCGTAAAAAAGTTTTTCGGCAAATTCCGACTTTTTTTTGTTCGACTTGAAATTGCCGTCAATACGAAGGGCAAAGCTTTCAATGGTCTCGCCGGGCAATGCACCTCCGCCACACTGTCCTTGCCCGTTAACAATAGTTGAATCAATACCGTAGCCGCTGCTAAGTATTTGTTGCAATTCCACCGCACTTTTTCTTATTTCTTCCGGTTTTTTCGACATCATTTTGAAAATGGTGTTCTTCTTTGTTAATATCTCATCATCAAGATAATATGAAAGAGCGGCCTCCATAAAGGCAAGGGTTGTTTTGCCGACCCTTAAAGCCCTGACCATCGGTTCCTTTTTCAATATTGAAACATATTTTTTCTTGCCTGCAATTATTCCCGCCTGAGGGCCTCCGAGAAGTTTATCCCCGCTAAAACTCACAATGTCAACTCCGGAAGCAAGGGTCTTTTTTACGTCAGGTTCATCACCGAAAACCTTAACCGAAGTTTTCCTGAGCAATCCCGACCCCATATCATAAATAACGGGAATCCCCGTTTTTTTGCCAAGAGCGACAAGTTCGTTTAATCCGGCTTCGTGTGTAAACCCTTTTATGACATAGTTTGAGGTGTGAGCTTTAAAGAGAATAGCCGTTTCATCGCTAATGGCATTTTCATAATCCCTGATTTTTGTTTTATTGGTCGTCCCCACTTCCACCATTTTACAGTCGGAAGCAGCCATAATATCCGGCAAACGAAACGATCCTCCTATTTCAATCAGTTCACCTCTTGACACGATCACCTCTTTGCCCTTGGCAAACGTCCGCAACATAAGCATCAGTGCCGCCGCATTGTTGTTGACTACGAGTACATCTTCGGCTCCGGTGAGATAGGTTAACAATTTGGTGATATGTGAGTTCCTTGAACCGCGGGTTCCCTTCTCAAGGTCATATTCAAGATTACTGTATCCGCGCAGCGTTTCGGAAACTTCGGCAATTAGTTCGTCGCTGAACGGGGCTCGTCCGAGATTGGTGTGTACTACTACTCCCGTTGCATTGATAACATTCCGAAGGCTTTTGGTCGTTATATTGCTGATTATCAAACTTATTCTCTTTACTATATCATTTGTTTCAGGTATTATTTTTTCATTCAATATCATTTTTCTGAAATAGCTTAAGGTATCTCTTATGGCATATTTCACAAGAGATTCGTTGTATTCCTCTTTCAGTTTCACTATTTCGGGAAAAGAAAGCAATTTATCAACACCAGGCAAATTTTTTAATCCCTCCATTTTATTTTATTTTGTTTTGCAAATTTATTCCAAAATCTTAAAGAAAACATAATCAAGTTATTTAAAGTTTAATGATTCATAAACTATAACAATAGTGCATCAACTTTAATCAATTTCCATATTTGGATTGAGACAAATGAAATGTGAGAAGAAAAAAGCAGAGAGGGCAGGAATCGAACCTGCCACAGCCGGTGTTATCCGTCTGCTACCGGTTTTGAAGACCGGGTGAGACACCAGTCCCGTCCTCTCTATAAAAAACCCGGCACAAAAATATTACAATATTTAGATTACCGGGTTGCAAAATGAAAAAAACAAATACTAACTTAAAAAATAAACTTTATCGAAGCAAAATCATCTTTTCGGTTTTAGTTCCGTCTCCGTTATTTATATTATAAAAATAGAGACCTCCGTTGACCTTGTTACCTTTCTCATTGGTACCATCCCATCTAACGGAGTAGTTACCCGTTTCATATTCATTTTCCACCAACCGTTTCACCAATTTACCGGCTGCATTATACACGTCAATCTTTATTAAACAGGGTTTGTTGACATTGAATTTTATATTTGTTTCCGAAACAAAAGGATTCGGATAGTTTGTCAAACCGGTAAATTCGGTAATATTTTCTTCCAGTGATGTTGCAGGGTTGTAATCCAGAAAATAATTGACCATTTCGCTAACGAGATAGGGTTTCAAATTTAATGAATCTCCCGATGCAAGTGCTCCGAGGAGTATTGAAGAGGAAATGACTTTGTAGTCGTTTTGCGAGTAAGCGAACATCCTTCCGTAACCGTCTTCGCTTGCAAAAAGCAAATTGCTTCCTGCCTGCACCAATCTGTCAATACTGTAATGCGGACTATATCCGCCATAATATAAATAGTTAAGTCCCGAAGATAAGACATCCTCTCCTCCGGAAATACTTTCAACTTCCTGCTCATCACCGTCATATTCATATGACAATCCAAGATATTCAAAGAACGTTGTGGAGTGATAATCGTAGCCTAAATTAACGCTTTCAATATAAAGATTACCACCGTTATCGAGATAATTCATCAGTTTTTCCTGTTCCGTTGCATTTACGAAACCGGGAGGCGTGAGACCTCAACTCACGCAAAAACACCCCATTGTACAAAAGACAATGTCATAATCATTCAGATTATCGGGTAAATATTTATATAAATCATAGTCATAACCGGCAAGATCAAGTGCACGTGTCAAAGCCTTTGAAGGCAATATTTCGTCACCCTGTTCCGGGTCGGTTACGGTTTCTATTTCATTGTCATTGTCCCAAACCAAAATTGAAAAATCAATATCGGGATTAACACGGACAAAGTGACTCTTTGAAGCATTGTTGTTTGAATATTCATCTCCGTCACAGGTCACAACTCCATAAAAGGCAGTGTTATAGGCGGCATTCGACGACCAAGTAAAACTGTAAGATCTGGTTTCCTGAGAATCAATTTGCTCGTTATCATCAACGGAACCTATCAAATTCCCTGTTTTGTAATCGAACAGTTTAACGGTAAATCCCGAAACCGGTTGAATTCCCATATTTTTCACATTAATATCCCAGACACCGGGCATTTGAAGATCCACCTGAACGGGACCCGAAATTTCCACGGCAGCAAGGTCGGTGTTTAAGTTTGCAGTCAGTTCTACATTGAAAATATTCCACCAATTCCAGTTATAAGTGGACGCGCCAAACGTTCTGAACTTGAACTGAACATCCATTCCCTCATACTCGCTAATCGGAATTACAAGTTCTTCTCCCGAGGTTGAGCCCCAGTTTCCGTTACTCAACGAATAGCTCCATAAAATATCCTCCTGATCATCGTAAATAATGGATATCTCGGCAACTTCATCGGAATTGGTTTCAAAAACATCCAAATATTGATTGATGATCAATTCATTGGAGTTTTCGATAAGTGTGATCTCAGGCGAAATGGCTGAGAAATCAAAATTTTGTACTTCGGGAGCCCAGTTAAACTGCAGCATACCGGCGGAAATATCCCAGTTACCGTCAACTCCCCAACCCTGGTTTGTTTGGAAGTTATCAGACCAAAAGGTGGTTTGTGAATATCCGGGCAACTTCAGAAGCAAAAACAGAATAACTGCTATAAAAATTCGTTTCATAAGTTTTAGGATTAATTAAAAATAATGTATGTAATAATTTACATTTCTTAATTTAAAGACAGTTTTTGATGAAAAAAGTTGTCTTGAGTTCCATTTATTTTAAAAAAAATCATATCTTAGCAGCCTTAATCTAATCTCTAAAAATAAAGTACGACTTATAAAGGAAATAGATAATGTTTTATTAGGCGAATAGCACGTAAAAAAGTGTCAGGAATTTAACAACATCTGTCGAAATTTCAAACAATTTTTCCTAAATATGATTACATTACTATAAAAACTATAACGTAAATGGCAATATAGCTACCTGACAATGAATTTTTTGCTTGCGATAATTCCGTTTGAGAACACCAGCCTGATAATATAAATTCCTTCGTCCAGACCGTCAAGCGGTATTTTTCCCGCGTCCGAAATAGGTTTTACGGATAATACTCCGCCGTAAATGTCCAGTATTTCAACGGTTGAGACATCAATATTCCGTAAAGTCTTTATGCTGACGAAATCATTTGCCGGGTTGGGATAAATTGAAAAGGAATTTTCATATTTTGTTTTAAATATGCCATTAAGATTTGTATATTCCTTTTCGGCATTCACACCGTTCAAAATCTCAAAGGCTCTGCGCTTTTTATAGGGAACTCCAATGAAATCATAAGCGGTAACCAAAGTATCTCCGCCTTGGATATAAGCCTGAACCTGAATATTTTGCAGCACCAATTCAACTCCATTACCATCTTGATGTTTTATGGAATCGGGAAGGTCGAAATAGTAAGTTTTCTGAATCAAATCTCCCTGCTCCGGTATTCCGAGAGTGTCGCCATAGATATTTGAAACGGAAAGACGAAACATCTCTTTGTGTTCGTAATCGTCTCCTGCACCTGCCTGCGTACTTTTCAATCCGTTTTGAGTAACGGAAACGACAAGATAGTTGGAGTCTGTTGCTGCCGAAGTGTAATAACATTCAACTTCAACTTTCATTTTCCTTTTTAAGGTGTCAATGTAAGCAACAGCACCGATATTTACAGTAGCATCCTCGGCGATGACCTCCTCAATTTTCTGCAGAAAAAGAAGGGTGTCGGTTCCCACATTGTTCTCAACACCAACGGCATTAACACAAACAGTAGGATACGACCACACAACCCTGTACTGACCCGCATCGGGTTTCCAAAAAGCAAAACTGCTTTCAATGGAATCGCCTTCAAATGTTCTGAAATCGGGCTCGCCTGCACCGGGGACAGCAAAGTTGCCTGTGTGAAATGCCATTGCCACCACCTGCGGATAGTGATTTTTTGCATAGGCGATTGCCTCGTGTGCATGCGGACAGGAAACGCAATGTATTCCGGTAAAATCGAAAACAACGGGATTCTTTTTCTCAATATCCAAAGATACTATTGATTGGCTGAAAATGCCGTAGCCGTAAAAGAAAACCGCTGCCAATAATGCTATTCTTAACTGTTTCATGGATTCATAATTATTTTTTTCGACAACACTTTATTGTTTGTCAAATAAAAATTGATTATATATAAACCTGAAGGAAAGCCGGTTGTATTGACATTTGTTTGACAAGTAGGGCAGTTGCCTGTCCCTGAATTTGATTTGAATATTTGCCGTCCCGTATGGTCAATAATATCAAAATAAAGAACATTTTCATTGTCAACGGAAACCGTCATTTGACTTGAAGCGGGATTTGGAAAAATATTTATTCCGTCGTCAATCAACGGGATTTTATCATATCCTGTTGTTCCGTTCCATTGAACTTTTGTCAGGAAATCGTCATAAGCATTGACGGGAATCAACGAGAAATTTCCGATATCCACCGTATCACCAAACATTCCGGCAATTATTAAATTTTGAGGAACATCCGAGCTAAGAGATGTCACTTTTGCCGTTGTCGAGGTAATTTGTTTACCCCATTCTGCCTGACCGTTGCTGCTATATCGTACAACAAAGATCTCAGCCGACCCTCAGCACAAGGTATAATTGATAATTATACCGTTAAAATCAATTGAGCTTAAATAGTAGCCTGAAAGATAAACATTACCACCGACATCGGTACTAAGTGCAGTAACAACATCACCCGCATCGCTATGTCCATGACCTGCCCATTGAGCAGTCCCGTCGGAATCATATTTCGTCACATAAATATCGGCATCAAACTCGCCCGTTGACAAAGAGACCGAACCGAATGAGACGTTTCCTTGAAAACTGCCGGAGATAATAACGCTTCCGTCAACGTTGGCCGCAAGAAAGACCGAAGGTATCAGATCGCTGCCGTCAACAAGTTGCAACCACTGAAATTCATCGGAGGAAGAATATTTTGCAAGAAACAATCCCGTAGGATTTTCAGTTGTAAAGGTCTGGCCGTTAATAATCGTTTCTCCGTAAAAAGTACCGGAAATAAAGAAATCACCGTTCGGGGCAACTGAAAGGGCATTTGCATCTTCGTAAGAATCACCTCCTTCACCGAAAGCGAATACAACATCTCCGTAAGTGTCATATTTGGCAATATACATATCCGTTGAGCCCATTGAAGTCAAAGTGATATTGTCGAACTCAATTTCATTCTTGAATTTTCCGAAAACAATGATATTACCATCATCATCAATTCCCATTCCTTTGACATAATCGGTCAATGGTGTTCCGTAATGTTTCACCCATTGTGTTGTTAAATTCTGATCGAATTTAATTAATAAAACATCCGCTCCACCAAATCCGGTATAGTCTGTTCCGTCAATAGTTATCATATCTGTAAAAACTATTGAGACAATAATGTTTCCCTGAGAGTCAACTTTCATAAACTTCAATAGGTCTTCATTTTCACCGCCGAAGCTTTTAATTTGAAACAGGTTTCCCGATTCATCGGTTTTGGCAATAAAAATATCGGAACTGCCGTTAGACGTAACTTCTTCACCGTCGAAAGTAGCCGTTTCAAGGAAATCGCCGGCAGTAATTATTCCCGATTGAGTATTTTGCACCTGAATGTTTCCACTTGAAAGCGAGGTATTTCCACCCTGTTTGACCCAAGTGTAATTTGCCTGAGCAACCAATCCCGTACCATACAGCAAAAAAAGGATTGATGTGGTAATTTGTAGTATTGTCTTCAT
>JALSSR010000037.1 GCA_026984135.1 Bacteroidales bacterium | reverse complement strand
AAAGAATTTTTCGTAAGGAGTAAGTTTTACTAAATATTTTTTTGTTGCCATTATCGTTCAATTTTATTGTTAATAAATTCCAAAAAGCGTAAGGATGCATACAATTTATCCAAATTAGGTTTGTTGGCTTTTTCGGGTTTAGCATATCCATATATCGGTTTTTCCGAATAAACATCTTTAAATAATTGTTTTGTGTGTTGCAGAAAGGGTATTAATTCTTTTGTGCCATTTGCTTTTCTTTGCAAGTGCACGGATTCGTCAAAATTATTTTCAAAGAAATTATCAAATAATGCGTTTCGTTTATTTTCATCTTTTTCCATAGCGATGCTTAAAATTGTATGTTCCTGCGGTTCAAGTTTTTGTGCTATGGAATGGATAAAATTGTCATCTCGGGCAAAATCATTCATTAGTTTTTTAAAGGTTTCATAAGAATTTTCATCTTTATGGAAAAGCGTTCCGTAAAATTGTCCGCTGTGTTTAAGCACCGAATAAGAAACCGCATTTTTTTTACAGGTTTTCTTTGCTTTCTCAAATAATTCACTTATTCCCAATTCAAAAGCCTCGTTTAACGGAAATTTGTAGTAACTTATGGATAATCCGTAGGACATTGATGGCTTTTTGTCCAACTTTTTAATTAGATTTTTAAAATCTACAAGATCATCTTTATAGTTAGTGAAATAAGTTTTGAAAAGGCTGTCAATTTCATCAATTAAAGTAAAAACGGTTTTTTCAATAATGATTTTAGCATTTTCATTTTTTTCGTCAATTATTTTTGTATGAGCAACAGGAGCAAAGAACAACAAATCGTCCCCTCCTGCATAAATGGGAACGCCTTTATATTTTTTGATTTTTTCAACTGCTTTGCTACTAAACTCCCATAAATTTTTTGAAAATTGCAACAAGTATTTTTTAGCATCTTTTTGTGTATAAAGTTCTTTGATAAAATCTCCGAAATTATCTCCGTCCGCTTGAACAATTACCATATATTTTTGATAGTTTCGGAATCTATCTCCCGCTCCTTCCTTTATTGTTTTGTAATATTCTTCTTGGTCGTTTTCTTTATTTCTTTTTATCAATTTTGATGCTTCTTTATAGAAATTTTCCTCTTCAAATTCGGCAGTGGCAATTTCAGCAGTGCTTTTGAATTTTCTTGTTCCAAATTCCAATTGATGAAGGAAATTATAATCGGGATTATACTTTTCAAGAAATTGAATAAAATAATTCTCGCATTCTGCCAAATCACCCAATGCTTTTTGTTGTAATTCGGCAGTATCCAACAAATTTGATAACTTAAATATTACATCTTTCGGTTGTGAAATATCTGCTTCGATAGGTATAATTCGTAAAAACTTATTAAAGAATTCCTGTATATGATTTTGTGAAGGATTGCCATTGCAATTTATATCTTGACAAAGTTTGGTTACAAAATCTTCAATAACTTCCGTAACGACCTTTTGTAATTTATCTTTTATATCACCTTTATATATAAGTCTGTCCGGAAAAAGTCCTACGCCTAATTTATTAGATCCATTCAAAACATTATTATCATAATAAGGCACAATTATTTTGTTTTTGTTTATTATACTGTTATCTATTCCCTTTTTGATAATGTTTCTCATTAAATAAGAAAAAAGGTAACTAGCCGTCCACACGGATTTTGTGCTACGTGTGAGTTTCAATGTTTTGTAAATGGGTCCAATGGTTATTGCTGTATATTTTTTCATTTTTTTTAGTTTGGTTGATTTTAAATTAATTGATATCCAATGGTTGGAAAATACTTTTCACAAAATTCAGACAGATTAAATTCTGATAAGTTAGGAGTTATAATTGTTTCTTCAATCTCGATTGGCTCATCATCTTTAATAAACTCTCTACCATTTTTTATTTTTTTCTGAATCTTTATTTTAAAAGTTTGATTAAAAATTTTATCATTGACGTTATGACAGTATGTGTAAATACCTTTATTAAAAATTTTAAATGTTATTGGCGACTTAAATCTTTCAATACTTCCACCATCAATTATCACTTGATATTTATAATCACTATTAGTTGTTAAAAACTCATAATGTTCAGCTAAACCAAGCATTGCACGACCATAACGATATTCTTCCTCTCCAACATCTTCCCAACTATTTCTATCATTAATATCAATTGGTTCAGTGTCATACTTTAAATCGTTGGGTAAATCTCCTTTATCAATAAGTATTTTCAATTGCCTTTTAATCCATCTTTTATCCCAGCGTAAATCATTTTCAGATAAGTATTCAAAAATTCTAGATTTTTCATATCCTTTATGATTTTTACCACTTTTTAAACGGTGCCAATCCTTTGAAATTAAATTTGAATAAAAGAAATTTGGGTTATTTATATCATTATAAGGTTCATATTCTAAATTACTATTTCTTTTAAATAAATTATATTGTTTTAAAGTATTTTCAAGGAACTTGTTAGATGTGTTTTCCGTATAAAAACACCCAAATCCTTTACTTTGTCTTTTCCCAAAATTATGTAAAACAAAAAATTCTTTTAATAAAGCGGAAGGATTTCCTGTGTTGTCTTTCAATAAATCTAATAATTTATTTTTAAAAGAAGTAATATAAACCATAACTCCTTCGGATAAAATCCAAGGATCTTTAATAGGGGGTATTAAAACTACATCACCTGTTTTAAAGTTTTTGTTGACTAACTCAACCCTTACCTTATAATCCAAAGCCAAATGTTCTTTTCCTTGGTTGATAAACCAGCTTTTATATTCGTCTTTCGGTCTTTCATTGTCGCCTGTGCCGGTTGTAAGGTCGAGTTTCTCAATTAAAAACCTATCCAATTTAGGTTTGAGTTCCGTCGCCCGCAGTGTAGCACCGTGTTGGTCGTGCTGAAAGTGGATGATGGGCGTGTGCTGTTTGAGTTTAAAGGTTAATTTGTATTTGCTCATAATGTATGATGTTTTTTATATTAGTATGTAATATTTTTTATGTTATACCGTAACTATTTTTATTTCTTGCAAAAGTTTATATTGTATCCTAATCTTTATTTATTTTTATCATTTTGATTATGTTAAAATACTATGCTGAAAAATATGTATATAAAAATACAAAAAGTAAAGTTTCCCAAAAGGCTATCATCCAACTCCATATTTTTTATTTTTTATTTTTTTAAAGAATTTTATAATTATCCTATGTGATTTTGTAAAAAGCAAAATAGGAATTGTAAAAATTAATACCGGAATCCAAAAAGACCAAACAAAGTTTCCTCCAAAAAAATATTTAGGGATTGTTGTGTGAAATTGTTCCCAAACGTTCATGCCTAAAATTCCACTTATCAACATCGCCGGCAAGAATATGGTAGCCAATAATGTATGAGTTTTCATCTCATCATTTTCCCGTTTTTGCTCCAGTAAATGAGCAAAACTGCTAAGTTCATTTATTTGTTTATCAAGGTCTTTTACATCATTGTGTATGTTCATAATCTCCTGAAACTTTTTATATATTTCAATTCCTTGAATCTGAGAGGTTACCTCTCTGAAATACATCTTGTTCAGAAATTTTATATAATGTGCATAAATATTTTCTATTTTTGATGATATCTCTGTTTCTCCTTTCTTATAAATATCAGATATTTGGGTTACTTCGGCCGAAAATTTCAAAACCGAAGCCCTTTGCACAAGGCATAATACGGCTATCTGATAGTATATTGAATTTTGGTGTTTCCGTAAATTGGGTAAGTCGTTTTCATTCATAAAATTTTCGCTTGCCGACAGGCAAACAAAAGAATCCCTGCTCATCCCATATAATGTCCCATACCCGCTCCACCTTTGATAAGTATGCAACCTTATTTGTTCATTCTTCATTTCATTATTGGCAATAGTTGGGTTTTCTTTATCTCCAAATATATATGCATACCACCAGTTGCTTTTACTATAAGTCCTTCCAATAACTGATGAAAACCGGTCGTTACCGTACCAGGAAACGAAAAACATCCTGTCGTCAGTAACATATTTCAGCCTGAGCCTGTCATTCTTAACATCTTCACTGTTTTCCCCGTCCAAAGGAATACCGTCAAATAGTTTTTTTATAAACAAAGGCAAAACAATGGGTTTGTTGCTTTTAAAATTCTCCGATTTATTATACCATTCAAAATCTTCGTTCCAATAAAAAAGTGTTATGCTTCTGCTTAAAAATACTCTTTGCGCATTAAAAATATAATTTCTTTCGTCAAAATTCAAAAACTGGGGATATATTCGTCCCCCAAATTCATTAATTTTCAAGATATCTTCAGGTTTACTTTGCTCCGGTAAAGTGTTTTGCAAGTCAAATGATATGGCTCCTACTCCGGTACCAAATATAAAAAGGGTGATACCTTTTACATTAAGAATTATTTTTTTTGTCTTGTTAATGATATAGTTTGTACATTCCCCTTCCGTTGTTAAAACTTTAAAATCATCATTATTAAACCCGTCAAGATATTCGATGACATATTTCTTTTTATCTGCATCTATTCCGTCAATTTTGTATTCATAATACCTTACAATACTGTTTTTGTCATTTGAATCATAAACAGTTTCTCTTACAAATTCGTAGAAATAGGTAAAATAATTGAAATAATGATGAGTAATATTATTTTTTCTATCCCAATTATTCTGCTTAAGTAATTCATTAATTTTTTCCAAGTCAGTCCTTCTGTCAAATTCAACATCATCAAATTTTTTGCCTTTACGTAAAAAATCCCAACGGAAAACAAAAATAAAATTGTGTGCACTGTAAATTGTATTCATTTCTCCATATATTTCATTAAACATTCAAATCCGACTTTAGCATCAAACAAGGCATTGTGCTGTTGCCCAATCGGCAATTTGCTTTTATCTAAAAGGTTTATTCTATCTTCTATATAATCAACTCCTTTTGCAAATAAAAAAGTTGCCAAATCCATGGGCATAAAATGAATCTGCTTCGGAACGTTAAGTGCCCCGCCGAACAGTTCACAAAACAGTACCCAATCATAAGCAGGTACATCAGCCCATATTTGAATACAGTCGTCATTTTTGCAAAATTGATCAAGCCAGATTAAAAGAGCCGACTTAATCTCCTGCCTGTTGCCTTTGACATGCATTTTGTTCAATGTTCTTTTTTGATTATCGTCATTTAAAAAGAGATTGGAAATCACATTATTAATAATCCAATCGGATAGCCCGTTTTTATCATAATCGGTAAATTCGGCGTAAAACTCTTCGCCGCTTTCAGCCACAAAAGCAATGGATATGAGCGAGCTGTTTTGCTTTAACCCCGTAAACTCCGTATCAAGGAAAATTTTAAACATAAAAAGTAACTTTTTTGATCTAATGATTTGGAAAACTCAATTTTGCACAAATGTAGAAGTAATTCGGCAAAAATCAAATTTTAGCTGAAAAAAGTTTTTAACTCACATTTTTTTCATATATTTGCAAAACTACAAAAACAATCATACCATGAAAACTATTTACAAATCGGCAATTGCGTTGTTTATTACGACAATTTTATTTTTCCATATCGAATCATTTGCACAAATAGGGATAAACGCCGGTGTTGATCCTGTGATGCTTGTGGAGATGCTTGCGGGGCAGGATGTGGAATTTGACAATGTTCAATATACGGGAGCTCCTATGGCTGCCGGGTGGTTTACTTCGAGCGAACAGGCAAATCCGGGAATAGGGTCGGGAGTGTTTTTAACATCCGGTGCAGGAAATATAATTCCCGGTCCCAATGAATCCTGTAGTTCCGGGATAAATAACGGCAATCTCGGTGACGCGATGCTTACTGCAATGGCAGGATTCACAACTTACGATGCGGCGGTGTTGCAGTTTGATATAATCCCTCAAAGCGACACTCTGAAGTTTGATTATATTTTCGGGTCGGAAGAATATAATGACTTTGTCGGAAGTACATATAATGATGTATTTGCCATTCTGATCAGCGGGCCTAATCCTCAGGGCGGTAATTACGGTAACAAGAACATTGCTATGGTCCCCGGATATCCTGAGCTACCTGTTACCGTAAATAATGTCAATAACGGATATGCACCGTGTAATGTAGTGCCGACAGGACCTTGTACCCACTGCGAATATTTTAATGATAATACAGGAGGAGAGTATCTGGAATATGACGCTTACACAACGGTTATAACTGCGCGGGCAGCTGTTGTCCCGTATGAGGCCTATCACTTGAAAATTGCGATAGCGGATGTGATTGATCATATTTATGACAGCGGGTTGTTACTCGGCGGCACCTGCCTGCCCGATTTTCAATCATTCGGCTTCTTAGCCGAAAACAATCCGGCACTATCCCAAGATGTCGCGGGAGTTATCTCGAACGATACGGTTTTTATCACGGTTCCGCAGGGTACTGATGTGACGGATCTGGTCGCATCCTTTGATATGATGATGTGCACAAAAGCCTTTGTAAACGGTTTTCAACAGATAAGCGATTCGTCACACAATGATTTCACGGATCCGGTAATATATATGTTACAGGGCAGTACAACAAAGAACTGGACGGTAATTGTTGACATATTAACGGATATTGAAAATATGCCTTTGGCAAAAGTCAAAATTTATCCCAACCCTGCACAAGGAAAATTCAACATTTCGGGTATTGAAGGTTGTGAGGTAAAGATAAAATCGGCATTAGGGTGTGTAGTAAAAGATTACGGAACCATTGAGCAGTCTGTTGTAACGGTTTCCGGGCTGGCATCCGGTCTCTATTTCGTTGAAATAAAAAATGCAGCCCATTTTTCGACACGGAAGATTGTTGTGAGGTGACAGCATCACAAATCCCTGTGTTTCCCGTCGCAAAACGGCTGTCGTCCGGTATGCTTGCACATGCACCAATGGACGGTTTTCTTTTCCGTAATGTTTATCAGTACAGGTTTAAACTCCGTATCAAGGTGCGAACCGTCACAAAAAGGTTGTGTAACACTCTTTCCGCAGGAACACCAGAAATACTCACCGGGCTCCATCTCCATTTTTAAGGAATGCTTATCTACAATATGCGGCTTTGCCATATATGTATGTTTTTAAATGTTAAAAAAAAGGATAACAAAATTAATAACAATTTGTTTGCTCTTATCAAATAAAATAGCCCTATAATCATAACTGACTGAATATCCGTATATTACTTTCAACATTTAGATTTATTCCATATATCATCGGGAAAATTTAACATTTTTTTTGAAAAATACTTGACATGCATAGCATTTTTTTAGTACTTTTGCAATGCACGCATAACAAATAATTTAGTATGAATATTGAACAAACAGTTGATTTTCATCTCCGTTCCACACTTTTTGCAATGCGAAGGATGTACAATTTACTTGCCTTGGAGAACGGAATAACCCAGGGAATCGGTTATGCATTAGTCAATATCGGGAAGGAGGGAGTTCCCGCTACAAAAATAGCCCCTATGATGGGGATGACAAGTTCGAGTCTCAGCAGACTTCTCAAAAAAATGGAAGACGACGGGTTGATATACCGCAAACCGGAAAAAGAAGACAGGCGTGTTGTAAGGATTTTTTTAACTCAAAAAGGAATTAAACTGAAAAATGAAATTAAAGATGTTGTTATTAATTTCAACAAAAAGCTCTTTGAAAAGATCCCGAAAAAAGATTTTGAAGCTTTTGCAAGGGTCAATGATATAATTAAAGAACAAGTTAAAGAAGATGTTGCCGAATTTCAGGAGAATAATGGCCTGAGGAACGGGAAGTAATTTGGTGGACTGGTTGAATCGGTGGAATCGGTGAAATCAGTGGAATCAGTGGAATCAGTGGACAGGTTGAATTGATTGAATTGGTGGAATCGGTGGAATCAGTGGAATCAGTGGAATCAGTGGAATCAGTGGAATCAGTGGATTAGTAACAACAATAAGGCTTAATAAAATAAAACTATAAATAGTACTAACATAATAATTAAAATCTTATGATTAGAAGAATAAAAAAAGTAGCTGTTCTCGGTTCCGGAGTAATGGGTTCCGGAATTGCCTGCCATTTTGCAAATATCGGAGCAGAGGTGTTGCTCATAGACATCGTACCCCGTGAGCCGAATGACAAGGAAAAGGCTGCCGGTCTCACATTGGAAGACAAGGCAGTAAGAAACCGTATCGTAAACGATTCGTTGAAAGCAGCTCTGAAATCGAAACCGTCACCCATCTACAAACAGTCGTTTGCCAACCGTATCACAACCGGAAATTTTGACGACGACCTCATAAAAATCAAAGATTGTGACTGGGTTATAGAAGTAGTTATCGAACGACTTGACATTAAGCAGTCCGTTTTTGAGAAAGTTGAAAAATTCAGAACTCCGGGCACACTGGTAACTACCAACACCTCCGGAATTTCTATCGAAGCTATGATCGAGGGACGGAGCGAAGATTTTCAAAAACATTTCTGCGGGACACACTTCTTCAATCCTCCGCGTTATTTGCAACTGTTTGAGATAATACCATCAAGCAAAACCGACCCGGAAGTATTGAGTTTCCTGTCGGATTACGCTTCAAAATTTCTCGGAAAAACTCCGGTACTTGCCAAAAATACTCCGGCCTTTATCGCCAACAGGGTAGGTACATTCTCAATAATGGAGCTTTTCAACAATATGAAAAATCTCGATTTCACAATTCCCGAAATTGATAAACTTACCGGGCCTATAATCGGAAGAGCAAAGTCGGCAACTTTCCGTACTGCTGATGTTGTGGGGCTGGATACTCTTGTTCATGTTGCAAAGAATATCCGGGAAACAACCGACGATGAGGCTAATGACATTTTTAAAATCCCCGATTATCTTGAAAAGATGCTGGAAAACAAATGGCTCGGTTCAAAAACAAAGCAAGGATTTTATAAAAAAGTGGTGGAGGACGGCAAAAAAATATTCCTGTCACTCGATGTAAAAACCCTTGAATACATTGAAGCCCCAAAACCCAGATTTTCGGTTTTTGAAAAAACCAAAGGTATTGACGATTTGCGAAAGGTGATGCCAATCTTATTTAAAGATAAGACAAAAGTCGGCGACTTCTACAGGGACTCATTCTACAAACTCTTCCGGTTTGTTTCAAACCGTATTCCGGAAATAACCGATGAAATTTACAAGGTTGATGATGCAATGAATGCGGGATTCGGCTGGAAACTCGGACCTTTCCAAACCTGGGATGCCGTTGGTGTACCCGAAACGGTTAAAGCAATGGAAGATGCCGGTCTGAAACCCGCCAAATGGGTCTATGATATGCTTGATGCCGGTATTACCTCTTTTTACAAAATAGAAAACGGATTAAAATACTTTTATGAAATTCCGTCAAAATCCTATAAAGTAATTCCCGGACAGGAAGATAGGTTATCACTTGAAGTGCTGAGAAACACGAATGTAATTTGGGAGAATAATGACGTCACGATTTTTGATCTTGGAGACGGAATCTTAAATGTGGAATTCCACACTAAGATGAACACAATCGGTCAGGGAGTTCTTGAGGGATTAAACAAAGCAATTGATATGGCAGAGGCCGATTATGCCGGTCTTGTTATTTCAAACGAAGGCGATCATTTTTCAGCAGGTGCAAATGTCGGGATGATTTATATGCTGGCAATAGAGCAGGAATGGGAAGATCTTGATCTTGCAGTGCAGTGGTTCCAGAAAACAACGATGCGTTTGCGCTATTCATCAATACCTGTTATTACTGCGCCTCACGGAATGACACTCGGCGGCGGTTGCGAGATTTGTATGCACTCCGACAAAGTAATAGCACATGCCGAAACTTATATGGGTCTTGTGGAATTCGGTGTCGGACTTATTCCCGGTGGCGGCGGAACAAAAGAGTTTGCTCTCAGGCTCGGTGACGAACTGAAAGAGGGTGACATACGCACAAATGCTTTTCTGAACCGCTACCTGAGCATCGGACAGGCAAAGGTTTCGACATCAGCTTACGAGACATTCGACCTCGGATATATGCGTCCGGGACAAGATGAAGTTATCGTAAGCAGGGCTCATCATCTTGCATACGCAAAAAGAGCGGCATTGAATCTTGCGGAAAAAGGATACACCAAACCCGTTCCGCGAAAAGATGTCAAAGTACTCGGCAGGGAGGCTCTCGGAATGGTATATGTAGGTGCCGACGGATTCACAACGGGCAACTATATGTCGGAACACGACAAGCTCATTGCCGAAAAACTCGGTTGGGTAATGGCAGGCGGAGAAATTTCGCAGGCACTCACCGAAGTCTCGGAACAATATCTGCTAAATCTTGAGAGAAAAGCCTTTATGGAACTGTGTATGCAGCGAAAAACTCTGGAAAGGATCCAAAGTTTGATCACAAAAGGCAAAATCCTACGTAACTAACTGATAATAAATTAATTATTTAAACTGTAAAAAACATAAATTATGAATGCATATATTGTAGGTGGTTATCGTTCGGCAATCGGAAAAGCTCCGCGGGGCAGTTTGCGTTTTACCCGTCCCGACGACATTTCGGTAGCGATAATCAGACATTTATTAAATGATTTTCCACAAATCGAAAAATCTGAAATTGATGATATTATTGTGGGAAATGCTTTTCCCGAAGCGGAAACGGGAATGAATATGGGACGCTTTCTTTCTCTTATGGCAATGGATACCGTTGATGTCCCCGGTTCAACAATCAACAGGTTCTGTTCTTCGGGTATTGAATCAATAGCTATAGCCTCTGCAAAAATTTCCGCAGGAATAGCTGATATCATTATTGCAGGAGGCGCCGAGACCATGTCAATGATTAATATGGGAGGCTGGAGACTTGTACCAAACCCCGATGTGGCAAAGACAAATCCCAAATGGTATCTGAGTATGGGACTTACTTCCGAAATGGTAGCCAAAGAGTATGATGTTTCAAGAGAAGCACAGGACATCTTTGCCGCCAAATCAGTGGAAAAAGCACTTAATGCTATTGATAACGGATATTTTAAAGACCAGATAGTTCCCATAACCGTTAAAGAAAACTATTTTAAAGATGATAAAATGCTGACCCGCGAAAAGATCTTCGATACTGACGAGGGACCGAGAAGAGGAACTACGGTTGAAGGGCTTGCCAGGTTGAAACCCGCATTTGCACAAGACGGAAGATCAACTGCGGGCAACTCATCACAAATGTCGGACGGAGCAGCCTTTGTTATGGTCGTTTCGGAAAAAATCCTGAAGCGGTATAATTTGACGCCGGTTGCACGACTGGTTGACTATCAGGTGGCAGGTGTGGAGCCTTACAAAATGGGTGTAGGCCCCATGGCGGCTATCCCGAAAGTACTTAAACACTCGGGAATGAACCTGGCGGATATTGACCTTATCGAACTTAATGAAGCCTTTGCATCCCAATCAATTGTGGTAATTGACAAAGTCGGACTGAACCCGGACATCGTTAATGTCAACGGAGGTGCTATTGCTCTCGGACACCCTCTCGGTGCTACCGGTGCCAAGCTTACCGTACAGATTTTGAATGAACTGAAAAGAAGAAATAAAAAGTACGGTATGGTCACCATGTGCATAGGAACAGGCCAGGGCGCTGCCGGAATTTTTGAAATGCTGTAGGATGGTCATTAGTGGTCATGAGCTAGTCATTAGGTAGTCATTGGTAGTCATTAAGGCTTCAGCAGCAAAGCAAGTGACAGCAAAGCAAGTGACAGTGAAGCAAGTGACAGTGAAGCTAATGACACACAAAGTGTAAACAAACAAAGTAAAAAACTAATAAAAACAAACATTATGTCAGACAAAAAAGCAATAAAAGGCGGAGAATTCCTTATCAGGGAAACCGAAGCAGCGGATATTTTCATTCCCGAGGAGTTTAACGAAGAGCAACGTATGATGGCTCAAACCTGCAAAGATTTTAACGACACGCAGGTACTTCCTAATATTGATGCCCTGGATGAACACGACAGGGATCTATCAATAAAACTATTAAAAGATGCCGGCGAACTGGGACTTCTCGGAATATCGGTACCCGAAGAGTACGGCGGTTTCGGACAGAATTTTGTAACCTCAATGCTCACAACCGAAGAGATGGGAAAAGGATACAGTTTTGCAGTAACTTTCTCGGCTCATACAGGTATTGGGACTCTTCCCATTCTATATTTCGGTACCGAAGAGCAAAAGCAGAAGTATCTGCCCAAACTTGCAACCGGAGAATATATCGGGGCTTATGCTCTTACGGAAGCAAATGCTGGCTCGGACCCCAACTCTGGCGCCACCAAAGCAACACTGTCGGAAGACGGAAAACATTATATTCTCAATGGTGTTAAAATCTGGATCACCAACGGGGGAATTGCAGACCTTTTCATCGTATATGCAAAAATTGACGATGACAAAAACCTGAGTGCCTTTATTGTTGAACGAGACACTCCGGGGTTCACCGTCGGGCAGGAAGAAGAAAAAATGGGTATCAAAGGGGCTTCTACAACTCAAATATATTTTGAAAATGCAAAGATACCTGCCGAAAATCTCCTTGGCCCTAGAAACGGCGGCTTTAAAATTGCTTTGTACATCTTAAATCTCGGAAGGATAAAACTCTCCGGTGCAACAATCGGTGCTGCAAAGGCGACTGTCAATAATATGGTTCAGTATGCCAATGAAAGAAAACAATTCGGAAAGTTCATTTCACAATTTGGTGCCATTCAGTACAAGATCGCCGAATCCGTTATCAGAACGTTTGCTAACGAATCTCTTACATATCGCGCCAGTCAGAATATTGACGATGCAATAGAATCGCTTATTGAAGGCGGTATGGATAAAGGCAAAGCAAGTATCGAAGGTATCAGGCAGTTTGCCGTGGAGGCATCCATCGCAAAAATATTCGGGTCGGAATCACTTGATTATGTGGTTGATGAAGCTGTTCAAACCTATGGTGGAATGGGCTACTCCGCTGAAATGCCTGTTGAACGTGCTTATCGCGACTCCCGAATAAACAGGATTTTTGAAGGCACAAACGAAATCAACCGTATGCTTATCGTCGGCGAACTCCTGAAAAGAGGAATGAAAGGCGAGCTAGACCTTCTTACCCCCGCAAAAGCTGTTGCAGGAGAACTGATGCAGATACCTGATTTCGGAAGTCCGTCACTGGATTATTTTGAGGAAAAGAAAAAGTATATCAAAAATTTCAAAAAGGCAATCCTGATGGTAGCAGGTGCAGCGTTACAAAAATTCACCACAACACTTCAGGAGGAACAAGAGGTATTGATGAACCTCTCCGATATGCTTATACTTACTTATGCTGCCGAGTCAACTATGCTAAGAGTTGAAAAACTCAGTTCAATGTACGATGAAAGCAAAATGAATCTTTACAAGGATATTCTTGATGTTTTTGTTGTTGATGTAGCGAGCAGAATAAATAAAACAGGTGTTGATACCGTCAATTATTTTGCCGAAGGTGACGAGAAACAGGGAATGCTGATGGGAATGAAACGTTTCACAAAAGTTAATCCCGTTGATGTTGTATCCGCAAGAAGAAGAATCGCGGCAAAGGTTATTGAAGACAACAAGTATAATATTTAAAAAAGGCGGGAAAACCTTTCGGGTCGAAGATGGCTTCTGCGCCGGCAAAACCTTTCGGGTCGAAGATGGCTTCTGCGCCGGCAAAACCTTTCGGGTCGAAGAAAGCCTTGTGCGTTGGGAAAACCTTTTGGGTCGAAGATGGCTTCTGCGTCGGCGACCCGAAAGGTTGAAGTTAAGACGGCAGGCGGCAGTTGGCAGTCTCCAGTTGGCAGTTGGCAGGCGGCAATCGAATACCGAATAAAAAATCTCACAATATGAACAAAGTAGAACAAATGGCCTCCAGTCCGCTGAAGATGAAGTTGTTTATGATGAAGCAACTTCCCATGGCATTTATTGCAGGACTGAAGATCGTAAAAATGGATAAAGAAGGGGCTTCCGTTTCGGTACCCTTTAAATTTCTGAATAAAAATCCGTTCCGTTCCGTTTACTTTGCTGTTCTGAGTATGGCTGCCGAACTTTCATCGGGAATAATAGCGCTTTCAGCTCTTAACGACCAAAAAGTACCGGTTTCGATGCTTGTCCTTAAAATGAGAGCGGAATTCCTGAAAAAGGCCAAATCTAAAATTATCTTCACCTGCAATGACGGAGAAAAAATAAGAAAAACCGTAAAAGAGAGCATAGAAACCGGAGAAGGTCAAACCGTTGAAGTTCATACGGCAGGTTTTGACACCTCCGGTGATAAAGTTGCAGAATTTGTTTTTGAATGGACTTTCAAACCGAAAAAAGCAGGTTAATCCTGCATTCAACGGATAGCTTGCGCGCCGCATTCAACGGATGACTTGCTTTCGCTTTGGCCTTACGCGCAGTCATCCGTTGAATTGCCCGCTTTCGCGCAGTCATCCGTTGAATGGCTAAGAGCGAATTCAGCTTGAAACTTCAAATATTACAACAACAACCATTTCCCTGTAATTCAACAACATAACTCACCAAAACTTTCATCTGAAGAAATTATTTCAAAATACTTCTTTATTACTCTTGCTTATCTGCGATTTTTTTTAGTATCTTTATACCGGATTTCTTTCAAAGAAATCACTATTAGAAACAATATAAACTCACAAATATGGAAATCAGAAGAACATTCGACATTGTTGATAACCTTGTAGAGAATCTCCGGCGAGATGATGCTCTCGCAGTTAAGAGAAACGGCAAATGGGAGAAATTCAACACTTTGCAATACAAGGAGTTTGTAGATAATTTCAGCTATGGATTGCTTGCACTCGGTTTTAAAAAGGGGGATAAGATCGTTACAATATCAAACAATCGCCCTGAATGGAACTTCATTGATATGGGAATGACTCAGGTTGGTGTTGTTCACGTTCCTGTCTATGCCAATCTCGGCCATGCCGAATATGAACATGTTTTAACACACTCCGACGCACGTATAATCATTGTATCCGGAGAAAATTTTTACACAAAGATAAAAGACCGTTTAAAAGCTGCACCAAATATTGAAAAGGTTTACTCTTTTGATGATGTTAAAGGTGTCTCTAACTGGATGGAGATTATTGAACTCGGAAAAGCAAATGCCGGAAAATATAAGGATGAGCTTAAAAAAATCAAAGAGAGTATTGAACCTGAGGAGTTAATGTCAATAATATATACATCAGGGACAACAGGTCTTTCAAAAGGTGTAATGCTTAGTCATAAAAACTTTATTTCAAATGTCCACGGCAGCATTGATATTCTGACAGTAAAGAAAGAGGGAAAATTTTTAAGTTTTCTTCCCTTATGTCATGTTTTTGAAAGAATGGTCAACTATATGGTACAAACAAGAGGGTGTGCCGTCTATTATGCAGAAAGTGTTGATACCATAGGTGATAATCTCAGGGAAGTCAAACCCAACGGATTTGCAACAGTACCAAGGGTTCTTGAAAAATTATATGATAAACTTCTGTTAAAAGGAAAGGAACTTAAAGGATTGAAAAAGAACATATTCTTCTGGGCGGTAAACCTTGGACTGAAATATGAACTTAACGGTGCAAACGGACCGGTATATGAACTTCAGCGTAAAATAGCGGATAAGCTCGTCTATTCCAAATGGCGTGAAGCTCTCGGTAACAACCTTGAGAATGTAGTCTCGGGAGGCGCAGCTCTTCAGGAAAGACTGGCACGTGTGTTTAATTGTGCGGGAATCACAATTATGGAAGGTTACGGATTAACCGAAACCTCTCCGGTTATTGCCGTGAATCATGTTGATTATCCCTTTATGAAATTCGGAACTGTCGGCCCTGTAATAAAAAATGTTCAGGTTAAGATAGCTGATGACGGAGAGATACTTATGAAAGGACCAAACCTTATGATGGGTTACTACAAAGACCCTGAAAAGACCAAAGAGGTGATTGACGAGGAAGGCTGGTTCCATACCGGAGATATCGGAGAACTTCATGAACACAATATTTTGAAAATAACCGACAGAAAAAAAGAGATATTCAAACTCTCAACCGGTAAATATGTTGCACCTCAAGTGGTTGAAAACAGATTCAAAGAATCGCAATTCATTGACCAGATTATGGTTGTGGGTGAAAAAGAGAAGTATGCGGCAGCCATAATTTGTCCTTCATTTCAATTCCTTCACGGCTGGTGTTTCAAACATAACATAAAATATATGGACAATAAAGACCTGATTCATAAGCCGAAGGTTATTGAAAGATATCAGAAGGAAGTTGATAAAATAAACAGCACACTCGGTCGTCATATGCAGATCAAAAAATTTGAACTTACCTGTGAAGAATGGACACCGGAAACAGGTGAACTCTCCCCCACTCTGAAAGTCAAGAGAAAGTATCTGAAAGAAAAGTATAAAGTTAAACTTGACAGATTATACGGTTACACCGATGAAACAGGAGACGTGGGGACACCAAAAGAATAATTTTTAAATTCGGTAAACAATCTGTATTGATAATTGTTTGAATGTTAAAAATAGTATAAAATAAATTTAGTAGTAACATAAAAGACAAAGTATTATGAAAATTAACAGATATGTTGATATTTCAACAATAGACAGAGAAGCAAAAAAAGATTACATTGACCGTCATTCACCGTTTATTCATTGTGACGGTAAAGCAAAAAAAGGTGAAAAATTCAAAGTAACGGTAAAGTTGGGAGATGAATATGTGCATCCCGACGATTTTGATCATTACATTGAATATGTACAACTGTGGAATGGTGAAGCAATGCTGGCAACAGCTCATTTCACACCGGGAGCATTGGGCAACCAACCCGGACATGTCGAGGTTGACTTCCACATTGTTCCGCAACGAAATATGAAACTCACAGCTATGGCTTATTGCACAAAACACGGTTTGTGGCAAAGCGATGAGGTAGCTGTTGAAGTTGAGTAAAGATACCCCAGGTCAGAATAATTAATTGCCGTAAGGCAAAAGGTAGCAGTACACGATGTGTGCTGCTATTTTTTTACCTTTTCCTTGTTCACCTTCAAATAATCCTGCAACGCCTCCACATATTTTTCAAATGCCTCTACCCCTTTCGGCGTAATTGTGCAGGTTGTCAACGGATAATTTTTCCTAAAACTCTTTTTCACATCAATATATTCCGCATCCTTAAGCTTGGATATCTGCACACTCAGGTTACCTCTTGTCGCACCGGTTTCTTCCAGCAAATAGGTAAATTCAGCCGATTCCACTCCTATCAACAGAGACATTATCTGCAGCCGGAGTTGCGAATGCAATAGCGGATCCAAATCTTTAAACATGACTTAGCTTTTTATCACGACTTTTCAATAAATAACCCGGTATAAGATAAGAAATAATCACTGATAATGCAATCGTAAGCAGGGAATATATATCGGGAATAAATAGTGTTATTATTGCCAAAGCCCAACTGATAACTCCTCCGATAATCAACGGCTTGAACTTCAATAATCCTCCCGAAACAAATGTTCCAAGTCCGTAAATTGCAATAATAATGGCATTGCTTGCAACCCAGGATATAACGCCTCTTGCGGCCATAAACAAAATAAATAGTAGCAAAACAAGAAACCCGTTCCATAAATATATCATTGCAATATCAAAAAAAGTTTTTACTCTTGCATTTTTACCAAGCCTGTAACCCGCAATACCTGTAGCAATCCCCCCTCCTATCATTAATACAGGCCAGGGAAGCCATGCCTTATCAAAACCGACTATAAGAAGAATAAAATTCGATAAACCGGCTATCAAAACCAGCCAGCCCCAGAGAAGATAAAAAAATCCGTTGTCTCTGATTTTAGCCCTTGAATTCTCGATCATTTCCGTAATGACCTTTAAACCATCCTGTTCCGTGAATGTCGTTTCCATAATTTTTTGTTTTTGATAGTTAAACAATTATAATTTCGTTGCAAAGATAATTAAGTTTATTTTATAAACAAGTTTATTTTAATATTTTTTTCAACAATTGAATCTTAACAAGATTTCCCATACCGGTGAAGGAATTAACATTAACGGGATAAGACATTATATTCTGAGAATTAACAGGTACTATGGATGAGTGCGATCCGGAAATGACCAAACTTGGCGTTGTCATAAAATTCCGTAAAAACTCTAATTAAATCTAAATTTTCCTAAGAAAAATCCGAACGGATTATTTCTCTAACCCCGTCAATATATGACACAGGCTTGAAATCAAATCGTTTTTCAAATTTACCACTGTCAAAAACATAATCCCTGTCATATTGATAGGTCATCTCAACCATTTCTTTCATTATCGGGATAAACAGTCCTAAAATTCTTACAACAAATTTGGGAGCAACGGAATATTTGGCTTTCACACCAAGTTCTTTTGCAATCATTTCAATCCATTCCTTACCTGTCGGAGGATTAGATGCAGTAGGCAGGTGCCAAACCTGGTTAAAGGCATCCTCAGTGTTACCGAGTAATGCAGTTGCTTTCCCGGCATCGGGAGTAAATGTAAAAGAATGCCTGAAGTTAATTCCACCTATCCAGTTGGCTTTTTTCCCGGCCTTTAAAAGTTTGAAAACAGATTCTGTCAGCATACTTCTGCCGATAATTCCGGGTCCGTAAAAATCAGCTGCTCTGGCAATTAATGCAGTAAGGTTTCCGGCATCAACTTCATCGGTAATCATTTTTGCAACTTTCGCTCTTACCTTCCCCTTTCTGCTTGGCGGATTCAAAGGAGTATCCTCGGTCATTCCATTCAAGTAACCGGGATCATACATATAAATATTATCAAAAAAGACTAACTTGCAGTCAAATTCCTTACAGGCATCAATAACATTTTCAATAAGAACAGGCCAGTTTTCCTCCCACACTTTAGTATTATATTCAAAACCAATAGTTACATATGCAACGGAGGAACCTTTAACCGCATTTCTGGTTTCCTCCTTTTTTAAAAGGTCTGCTTTGATCAATTGGTCACCTGAATTAACTTTAACCGGATTACGGCTCACCAGTCTTATTTCTTTTGTAAATTGCGACAGTGCCTTGGCCAATTCAATACCAATAGCACCTCCCGAGCCCAAAATTGTTTGCATTTTATTAATTTTAGAGTATAAAAATCTTTATAAAAACAACCGATAAAGAGAAAAAATGTTTAAATTTTTATCTCAAACAAAGTAAAAATGCTTGAAAAAAACATCATAAAATTCAACTTTTGCTGTTTTTTTCCACAAATAATTAACATCTCTTAACATATTTAACTAATTGAATTTTTGCAATATATAAAATAAACAAAACGTATAAAATTGAGAGTAATTAATTTTTTTAAAAAAACATGTCTCACTTGTTAAATTATTATATAACTTTGAGGTGTTCTTAACAGAAAGCCCTATTTAAGTACATTATTACTGAATTAAACATTGAAAACAAAACAAGATAAATGAAACAATAAATTAATTAATTATACAATTAGTTATTAAATAATAGTTTAATTTAAATTCACAATTATGAGGTTAACAAAACGCTTTTTGATGTTGGGTGTTGCGATGTTGCTAATGTCATCGCTATTTCAGCCTGTATCGGGCCAGCAAACACTCAATGATGTAAAAAAAGCACGCGGCTTAAACGACGCCGATGTGCTTGCTGCCGCAAAAACATTTATGCCGCGCGGAGGGCGGGATGAATATTTTGGTTTTCTTGGCACAGGGAATTCCGGAACAATGATAGTTTACGGAATACCTTCGATGCGTATTTACAAGTATGTCGGTGTATTTTCACCCGAGCCGTGGCAAGGTTACGGTTATGACGACGAAAGTTCACTGATGATCAAAAAAGGATCGCTTGACGACCGTATAGAAAGTTACGGCGATATGCGTTATCCGGCTTTGGCGGAGACAAACGGACTCTATAACGGGAAGTATCTGTTTTATTCCGACGGAGCCAACTCAAGAATCGCTTTATTGGGACTTGATGATTTTGAAACAAAACAGGTCATCGCACATCCCCTTTTCGTCAACTGCTATCCCGGTGTTGCAGTAACTCAAAACACAGAGTATGTAATTCAATCGAGTCAGTATCCGGCACCCTGGGACGGAAAAGCCGCCGATATTGAAAATGAATTTGACACTAAATTCAAATCGGGAATTACATTCTGGAAATTTACCGACCCGCAAGAAGCTACGGCTTCGGGACATCACATCGGTCGTATGATCAAGGAAGAGTCTTTCACTCTTGAACTTCCTCCGTTTACAATGGACTACTTTGATGCAGGCCGCAAAGGAAGTGACGGATATGTTGTTGGTATCGCCGACAAAGCCGATCACCACTACATCTATGTTGCCGATTATAACAAACTTGCAGGGCTGCAAACCCATAAAGTAAACGGCACAAAAGTAGTTTCATATCTTGATGCAATTGGTGCAGATGCTTTGGCAATGATTGAAATTCCGGCTCACGCTTCAAAGGTAAAAGTCACTCCCGACGGAAAATACTTTATAACTGCCGGTGACGAAGCCTTTGTTTTCGACTTCGGTAAAGTTAAAAATGCAATGGCAAATAAAACATACAGTACCGATAAAGCAGCCGGAGGCATTCCTATAATTGAAGCCGCAACAGCACAACACGGAACTATGAAGCTTGGCAGTGGTGTTGTTGACATTGCATTTGATTACAGACCGGACGTTATTTACGCATCTCTTTATAACGAAAGCAAAGTTGCCCGCTGGAACTATGAAAAACTCAAGAAAGAAAGTGAACTAAAACTTGATTTCAAACCGGGTCAACTTATGACACCACAAGGTTTATCAGCAGAGCCTCATTCAAATTATCTTACTGTTGTTGACAAGCAGGGAGTTTATGATAATTTCGCCAATGTGGGACCTGTAAGACCGAGTTTCCAGCATCTGATTGATATTTCTTCGGATGATATGTCGGATATTTATACGATGAGCATTCCTCAGGCAAATCTGTATGGTTCCGTATCTGTTCTCAGGACAACCATTAAACCTATTATCCGCTATAAACTCGGTACAAACACCAGAACAGGTGAGATTTCGCAATTTAAAACCGTTGCGGGACAAGAAAAAGTTGAGCGCGAAGGAAACCGTGTTCACGTTTTCGGAACTATGATCCGTTCACATATTACTCCTGAAATCGTTGAGGTTAACGAAGGAGATATTGTCACATTCCACCTCACCAACCTCGAACGTGCAGAAGACGAAACCCATGGTTTCACCATTGACACCTATGGCAAACATGGAAGTTTTGAGCCCGGAAAAACCGCCTCTCTGACATTTGTAGCCGACCGACCGGGTGTGTTCCCCTATTATTGTACGGAATTCTGTTCTGCATTACACCTTGAAATGGAAGGTATTCTTCTTATCAAGCCTCATGGATACAAAGAGGTTAAGCAGGAAGAACTTGTTCTTACAAAAGAAGAACTCGAAGGATATAAGAAGAACTATGAAGACAAACTCGTTGTTATTAAACAGACACAGGATATTATCAACGGAGTTGTTCAATGGTTGAAAGATAATAATTATCAGGACTATCCTTATGTTAAAGCACTTGTTGAAGATGCCGTTGACCAGTTGAATGCAGCACAAACACCGAAGGCAAACTACGAAAAGTATGCTAAAGAGGGTAAATGGAAAGATGCTTTTCTGTGGGCTGAGCAATACTGGCAGTATCAGGTTAAAGCTGCCGACGTAGGACTTAGAGCCAAGAAACTGTTATCCGAAAAACTCGGAAAGCA
>JALSSR010000036.1 GCA_026984135.1 Bacteroidales bacterium | reverse complement strand
CCATTGCGTATAATCCGGAGCCATCATTGAAGCACCCATTCTGGCACGACGGCCTTCATGATGCCATAATAAGAAGAACGTCATCTCCAATTCTTCATCAAACTTCACTGGTGTTAACAGCCCCTCCTTTTTGAGGGCACCCATGATTTTTGTTGCCGGGATACCGTATTTATCGTTATACATATTAACCTGATTATCATACTGCTCATAAAAATTATTTACATATTGTTTTGTATGACATTGTGAGCAAACATTTTGCATTTTTTCCCTTCTTTGCTCCCATGTTAAAAAGTCCGCCGGAGGCTCCTGCCCAAGTTTTTTGAACTTGGCTAGTTGGGCAGCATCAATTTTTTTCGATACTTTAGGTCTCAATGTCCAGCTAATTCTGTCACCCACATCATGAGTAACCGGCTGGTCCGGAGTTGCACTCATATGGCAAGTTGCACAAGTGGGTGCAGCATTGTAATCCTGACCGACCACCCAGGGTTGAGCTTCAAGGTTCATTTCGTCTTTATGAGCGTGGAAGTTGATTCCGTGTTTCGACTCCTCATAAATCTCAAGTTGAGGATGATCAGGGCCAAGATGGCATTTACCGCAATTCTCGGGTTGTCGAGCTTGTGCTACCGAAAAACGATGTCGGTTATGACAAGCTGTACAAGAGCCTTTTGAACCGTCAAGATTAATCCTTCCCATACCCGTATTTGGCCATGTTTTAGGATCAAATTGTAATATACCTTCATCGTTTTTAACAGGATTACCCGCCTCGTCAATCAATAGCTGAACCCTGGAACCGTGACATTGCCAGCAGCCGTTAGCAGCAGCAGGATTAAAACCGTCGTTATAAGCGGCATGACCTTCAACCACTTCAGCTAATACATTATCAAGTGAGCCCATAATTGCTCCTGCATCAGCATGATAACTTGTCATAAATTCTTTAGCTTCGTTTTCATGACACTTGGCACAGTCTTTAGGTGTTACTATTGTCGAAATAAACGAACCTTCATGTTTGTAACCGTCAACATCTCCTTTTTCGGCAGCATGACATTCTAGACATCCCACTCCCACCTCAGCGTGCTTACTTTGCGACCAGTCTTCCGTAATTACTTTACCGTTACCCTTTTCACTGTGACAACCGATGCAATGTTCGGTATCGGAATCAACTATCGGTTTGGGCCTGTAATCGGGCATTGACCTCTGGACTTCCTTCCAAAGGGCAAACATTAAAACAACAAGAAATACTATGCTTAATACTCCGATTATTGTTCTTTTTGTGTTTAAAGTTGTTGCCATTGTTCTGTTTTTTTGTTTAAATATTATTTAATGTATAAAAATTAATGTCCTACTATTTCCCAAAACAGGAAAGTATTAATAAGAAGCATACCCGCAACACCTATCCAAAATCCCACCTCTTTTTCCGGAAAAAGCTTGTCAAAAAACTTGTCAATAAAAGGCCAGAAAAAAAGAATCGCAAGGAAAAGCATAGGGCCGAGTACCCCAACAGTCAAATTTGTAATCTTCAGCCAGCGGAACACCGGATAGAAATACCATTCGGGCTTAATATGAAGCGGCGTGACGTTCGGGTTGGCAGGCTCACCGAGTTGTGCGGGGAACAACAAGGAAAGGACAACAAGTACTACCATTATTAGTGTAACCATTATCAATTCCGTAAATATATGATCCGGGAATAAAGGAAATGTCTTTTTTGCTTTTGATTCATCACCTTTAAACTGTAACTCCGTAACGCCGTGTGCTCTGACAAGGTAAAGATGTATTCCCACCGCAAGCATTGTCAATACAGGCAAAAGCACAACATGAAAAAGGTAAAACCTTGTCAAAGTATTCTGTCCTATATCCGATCCTCCACGCATAAAATCGGCTATCCAGCCTCCTATTAGCGGAGTAGCACCTGCTATTCCGGTTCCAACCTTCATAGCCCAATATGACATCTGCTCATAAACAAGGGAATAGCCTGTAAATCCAAACATAAGTGTCAACAGAAACAGAACCACCCCGAACATCCAATTCATCTCACGCGGTTTGCGATAAGCGCGTGTAAAGAAAACCCTCATCAAATGTAGCAATAATGCCGCTATCATAATATTTGATGACCAACGGTGAATGCTTCTGATAAGCCACCCGAATCTGGCAGTATATGTAATATATGCAACACTTTCGTAAGCCTTATCGGCATCCGGGACATAATAGAAAATAAGCATAACACCCGTGATGACCTGTACTACGAACATATAAAGAGGTGTTCCTCCCAAAGCCCACCACCAGCGTTTCAAATGGTTTGGTATGGGTTCGGCAGTGAGTTTTATCAATGCCTCCTGATCAACGGGAAACGACTCTGCAATCCAGTTTTTAATACTTGCCATAGCTTAACCCTCCTTATCTTTAAAATAGATGAACACATTATCACCTTCCAGTTCAACTTTATAAGAATCAAGAGGGCGCGGCGGCGGCCCGGCAATAACGTTACCATCTTTGTCAAAACGTCCCTGATGGCAAGGACAATAAAACTCTTTTTTGTCCTTTTGCCAGTAAACGGTACATCCCAGGTGAGTACATACGGTTGAAAGGGCTTTCACTTCTCTATCACCCGTACGAACTATCAACAGATCTTTTCCCATCAAATCTTTGTATTTTCTGGTTCCGTTGACAGGCAATTCATCAAGATGTACGGTAAAAATACGCCTGTTAATCTCTCGCTTTATGGGTGTTATAAAACGTATCCCCATAGCGGTAATGCCTGCAAATGCAGCACTTAACGGGATAAAGGCGAACATATTTTTTAGTGCGTTTCGTCTGTCCATAATTATTATTTTAATTGATTACTTGCTTTGATAAAATGTGGGTTTGAAGATAAACATTAACCAGCCCCACGTATTTCCTTTATCCTTTTGTGTATTCTTCAGATACTCCATTGATTTCGAAGCAAACATCATTGAATATCCCGCTTTTACAACTACCGACTTAGTAAATCCATAAGCAAAAGCAAGGTCTAACTCAGTTCCTAAACTTTTATTCAACTCTTTCATAACCGGAGTATATCCGTCGCTTTCAAAAACAGGCTGCCAGTTTTCATCCATTTCCTGGCGGTACATCTGTCCGGAAGTACTGAAAAAATGCGGTACTGCCATAGCCGTAATTTTGTTTTTCTTGAACTTTAATGGTAGATAAAAATCAACCAACCCCACGGAATTGAAATGGTTTCCGACATAAAAATAATCCATCCAGCCGTTGAATTTATGATTTGTACCGTAAAAAGGAGCAAATGCCCGTTCAATCTCTTTTCCGTTATCATTGTCGAAATCAGCTTTTTCATTATTTCCCGAAAGATACTCCAAACCGGCTCCAACAGTGAATACTTTAGCTATTGTATAAGAAAAATCCGCACTAAAATAGAGAGCCGAAAGATTTCTTACGGTATCTGTTTCTGAGTTTCTGAGAACAGTTGTTTTACCAAATTGCCTGTAAAAAGTGAGATTCGCATGTATTGCATTTTTCTTAAATGATAGTCTCGGTCCGATAGTCTGGCTATATGCCACTTTTTCTTTGAAATTTCCGCTTAAAGTAGTATCATTAGAAATATACGGCATACCGTTATTTAGTGCAAGCACACTTATACCAAAACTACCGAAAGTACCATGCCAATAACCGTATTGGAATGTTTTATAATTATTGGTCATATAATCTTGCCTGTAAAGGGATTCGCCAAGTGCGTTATATGCAAATCCTACGTCAATCTTATTATTTTCGTTGGGTTTGATTTTCAACAGCAAAGCATCGTGACTTCTTGCCTGTTGTGTCCAATCAACGCTTCCGAAAATTCTATGGTCATCATATATTATTTCCTGACGACCTGCTTTAACGGAAAACTTTTTCGAAAAAAGAATCTCGCCCCATGCTTCGTGAACCATAGCCCCGTATTTATCCCATTTGCTAAGTGTTCCGGTTTCACCCCAAACACCAACATTCTGGATGCTGAAACCGATTTTGAAATTATCGTTTGAGAAATTCAATCCCAACCGGCTTCTTTGGGAAATAAAAATTGCAGGTCGTTCACCATACGGAAATACGGTTTTGTAACCGTGACGGTATTCCATTCTCGGACGGAATACTCCATAGATTTTTACATTCTGGGAATAAAGTTCGGACATTAATAATGTCACTATTATTCCAGTAATCATAAAGGGTAATTTTTTTTTCATAATTGTGTTTTTTGTTAGAAAATAGCCTTGTAATTAAGTATTTAATTACTTGTTTTCAAAATTATATAAATTATAACTTATTGTATAAAAAGAAGATATGATAAATATCATAAATTACTTATATAGAAAGAATATAAATAGCTGTTAACTAATTATCAGCAAATTAGTAATTTGAAAATGAAAATAAATTACTATGTAATTTAATGAGATTTAACTCAACTTATAACATCAATTATTGATTATTTTTCTGGTTTCCCTATTTTTACAAAACAGTTATAAAGTTTCATATATACATACCACTTATTAATAAAGGAGTATAAATTTCTGTTTAGGCATTGACAATTTGCAACTAAAACTAATTTTGCACCCTATTAACATAGAATATAATATCATATATTTCATATATAGATTTAACACATTGGATATGAAAGAGTTTATAAAATTCATTTTTGTTGTTTTGGTTCCTATATCAATAATTATGATAATCACTGTTGAATATAACGGCGATTTAGACAGGGACTATTATGCCACATCTAAAATAAAAATCCAGAAGAAGGTGATTCCCGTTGATCACTCCAAATTTGAGGTTCTTCAAAAGGATTTTAAGAAGCCGCAGGAAATAACGGAAGCCTGCCTCAGTTGTCACAACGGCAGAGGCAAGGAATTTATGAAAACGGAACACTGGCAATGGCACAATATGGATTCGGTGGCAGGAAAGGGATACGAAGACCTCGGAAAAAGGAATATCCTCAACAACTTCTGTATCGGGGTGAATGCCAATGAAAAACTCTGCTCCTTATGTCATGCAGGTTACGGTTATGGTGATAAAAACTTTGATTTTCATAATCAAAATAATATTGATTGTCTTGTCTGCCATGATAAAACAGGAACATATAAGAAATCAAAACCGGGAACAGGCCCCAACACCGGCTCCGGCAATCCTTCTCCTAAAGTTGATCTTCAAAAGGTGGTTCAAAGTATAGGATTACCACAGCGTAACAACTGCGGAACCTGCCATTATAAAGGAGGTGGTGGAAATAATGTTAAACATGGCGACCTTGAAATGGCATTAAATAAATGCACACGGGATGTGGATGTGCATATGGCATACGACAAAAAGAATATGCAGTGTACCGATTGCCACGAAACACACAATCATAAAATTTCAGGTCAGTTATACACGGTATCTTCTTCAAACAAAAACAAAGTCACTTGTGAAAAATGCCACACGGCTACGCCTCACAAAAGCAAATTACTGAATAACCACTATGAGCAAATTGCTTGTCAAACCTGCCATATTCCCGTTTATGCAAAAGTCAATCCCACTAAGATATACTGGGACTGGTCAACGGCAGGCAAGTTGAAAGATGGTAAACCATACACAGAATGGTCGAAGGACAAACTTCACGAATATGATTCCAAACATGGTACTGCCGTTTTTGGTAAAAACCTTAAACCCGACTATGTATGGTTTAACGGAACAGCAGACCATCATCTTATTGATGAAAAAATAGCGGATACAAGTCAGCCGTTGGTTTTAAATAAACTTTTCGGATCGTATAAAGATAATGTAAAACCTTCGGATTCCTCGCACAGATCAAAAATATGGCCTGTTAAAATAATGAAAGGTAAGCAGATATATGACCCTGTCAATAAGCTCCTGATACAGCCAAAATTGGTAGGATCGAAAGGTTCCGGAGCTTATTGGGCTGATTTTGACTGGAATGCATCGGCAAAAAAAGGTATGGAGTATATCGGATTGCCATATAGCGGGAAATATGCCTTCATTAAGACAGAAGGCTTCTGGCCGATAAATCATATGGTATCACCCTCTGACAAATCATTGAGTTGCACGGAATGTCATAGTAAAGACGGAAGATTACAAAAGCCAAACGACTTTTACCTTCCCGGAAGAAATTACAGCTCTATAATTGATACCGGAGGTATAATCTTTATGCTACTTGTCCTTTTGGGAGTTATAATACACGGTTTTATGAGAATAGTCAGCAGTAAAAAAACACAACATTAATATAATTAAGGATGAAAAAAGTACGAATATACAAAAAGTACGAGCGTTTCTGGCACTGGACACAGGCAGTACTGATATTATCCCTTGCCGTTACCGGTTTTGAAGTCCATGGTTCTTATGACATACTTGGTTATCAGGACGCAGTATTGATACACAGGAACCTTGCCTGGGCTTTTATGATACTGATAATATTTACCCTTTTCTGGAATATGGTGACAGGCGAATGGAGGCAGTATATTCCTTCGACCAAAATGATAAAAGCGCAGATTGAATATTACATAACCGGGATTTTCAGGAATGCACCCCACCCCACCAGAAAAACCGTTTACAATAAGTTTAATCCGTTGCAAAGATTAACATATCTCGGTTTAAGGGTATTAATAATTCCGGTGGTCGTCTTCAGCGGCTTGATATATATGTATTATTCCCTGATTATTGAGAGACAAATCGGGACACCTCTGGAGCCCATTGCCTATGTTCACACCATAGGAGCCTTTTTGTTGATTGGATTTGTGATAATGCACATTTATCTTACGACAACAGGACATAAGCCTTTGTCGGCAATAAAAGCAATGTTATCGGGCTGGGAAGAGATGTCGGACGAAGATGCTGAAATAGCTCTTGAAGAAAACCTTAAAGTGGCAATGATCGAAAGCCGTAAAAGCATCAGTGGAAAAGGAAGCATTGAAAAAGAACATATGTTTGAAAAGGCGTTTGAAGAAGCCACCGACTCACTCGGTATCGAAACGGAATCAACACGACTGAGGGAAAAACTACTTGAATCGAATGTGGGATATTTCAGAATTAACAAAGATGGTTTTTATGAGGAGGTAAATGATGCCTGGCTGAAGCTCTACAAGTGTGCAATAAAAGAGGATGTAATAGGCTCGCACTATTCTCTGAACCGTACGCCTGAAGATAAGAAAAAGATCGAAACATTTGTTAACCGTGTGCTGAGTGGTGAAACGCTGAGCGGCGAACGCGTTTCAAGAGTTTGTACCGACGGCTCAATCGGATATTACACAGTTTCGGCAAAACCATATTTTAAGGATGGGAAAATTGCAGGTCTCGAAGGATTTATCATTGATATTACCGAACAGGTGAAAGCGGAAATGGAACTGGAGAGAAAACTTGAGATGGAACATAAATATCACGACTTCTACAAAAAAATATCGGAGTCGGAAGGAGTGGGATATTTCAGAATTGACAAAGACGGATTTTATCAGGACGTTAATGATACCTGGCTGAAGCTTTACAAATATAATGAAAAGGACAAGATTATAGGCAAGCACTATTCGCTGAGTCGTACCAAAGAGGACTTTGTGGAGTTGAAAAAATCCGTAGAGAAAGTCCTGCAGGGTGAAACAATACCCTTCGGTGAAACCCGCAGACATTGCAAGGACGGAACCGTAGGATATCATACAATCACAATGACACCTGTTTACGAAGATGATAAAATAGTCGGCTTTGAAGGTTTTATCGTTGATATCACTGCTAAAAAAGAGGCGGAAAACGAACTACGGAAAAAACAGAAGTAGGCTTTTTCGAATATCCTATCATTCCCGTATTACCGAACAAATCATATTGCTGTTGGGTTAATTGTCGGTGTTGTCAACGGTAATATGTATAGAGGATTGCATATTATGCAAAATAAATTTCATTATTTTATTTTTTTTTAGTAGCTTTGCGGTAGCGATTTTTTTATCAACAACACTACAACTCAAGCGTTATGAAGCAAGTTACTTTTTTTCTGGTTTTATTGGTATTTTCTCTTAAAGGAAGTGCACAAGGATTATTTTCCGGTCCCATTAATATAAATAATGAAGTATCTGTAGGAGAATCCGTTATTTCAGCGGATATGGACGGGGATGGTGATATGGATGTTATTTTTGCTTCTAAGAGTCCGAACAAAATAGCCTGGTATGAAAATGACGGAAACGGGAATTTTGTGAATCAAATAATCATTGAAGTTGATACCGGAAATGTTCCTTATTATGATGTATATTCTGCAGATTTTGACAATGACGGTAATATGGATATTCTTTCGGCGGATTATTACAAAATTGCCTGGTTTCAAAATGACGGAAACGGAAATTTCACTATCAAGCAGGATCTTAATAATTACGATTTCTGGTCCGGTTCTGTTTTTGCAAGTGATTTGGACGGTGACGGAGATCAGGATGCTCTTTCTTCATCCTTTAATATTAATATTTTATACAAGTATGAAAATGACGGAAACGGGAACTTTGGAGAACCGGTTATTATTGATACGATTCCCGATGTACTTGATGTTTTTGCAACTGACTTAGACGACGACGGGGATCAGGATTTGATTTCAGCTTCCACTCACAAATTAATATGGTATGAAAATGACGGAAACGGAAATTTTCCGGTGAAAAATATTATTTCCACGGATGTATATTTTGTAACGTCTATTTTTGCCTGTGACCTTGATGCCGACGGGGATATGGATGTACTTTCCGCATCTGCATATGGTAAGAAAATTGCCTGGTACGAAAATGACGGAAACGGAAATTTCGGGCCGCAAAACATAATATTTGAAAGTGATTCGTGGTGTACCTCAGTCTTTGCAAGTGATTTGGACAATGACGGAGATATGGACGTGCTTGCCGGTACGGATTTCATAATCTGGTTTGAAAACGACGGAAGCGGGAATTTCGGAGACGGCGAAATAATCGGTACAACTACTTCGGGCAATTCCGTGTATGCTTGCGACCTGGACGGCGACCACGATATTGATGCACTCTCTGCCGGCTCAATCGGCTACAAAATAGCCTGGTACAAAAACAGCACATACACATACTCACAACCTCTTAACAGTGAAGTATGCCTTGGCGATACAGCTAGGTTCACTATCGAAAACGCAACCAATGTTTTGTTATACCAATGGCAAATACTGACTGAAAACGGTTATGAAAACCTCAGCGATGAAGGGCACTACTCCGGAACGGCTACACAAACTTTGTCAATTGGCAATGTTACAACGGATATGAACAATGATCATTTCCGTTGTGTACTTGCTTACAATAATAGTCAGGTGGAGACCGGCGATGCCGTGCTAACCGTTTTGCCGGTACCGGAAACGGGGGATATTACCGGTGAACCCAATCCCGAACCTTACAAAACATATACTTATACGGTTCCAAATCCTAATAATTCCGCTTTTGACTGGAGCGTTGACGGCGGGGTTGTAATTGACGGTACAGAAAACAGTAAGGATATTGTTTGGGGAGAGGCAGGTTATGGAAGCCTCTCGGTTGTTGAAATTGACACTAACGGCTGCCATGGGCTTCCCGTACATCTTGCCATAATAATTGATGTTGAAGAACTTTTTGCGAAATATAACATCAGAGTATTCCCCAATCCCACTTCAGGACAAATCAGGATAGACGGCGACGATATTCAAAAAGTTGAAATTCTAACTGCCGGAGGAAAACCTGTCCGCAGAATTGTTCCAAAGGATAAGGACATTGAAATTGATATGAGAGGAAATGAAAGAGGGATTTACTTAATTCGTATTACGTTGGTTGATAAGGTCGTTTGTAGTAAATTCATCCTGAAATAAATTGTAAGTGATTTTATTCGGTTTTAAATAATTAATGCTATGAAAAAATTAATCATATTTTTAGTCTTAACAGGATTTTATCATACTGTAACCGCACAAGGTATTTTTCCTGAAAAAAATGTAATTGATAGTATAACTCCTTCGTATATAGTCTTATCAGCAGATTTTGACGGGGACGGAGATATGGATGTGCTTTCCGTTTTTAATGATCCTTACAAAATAGTCTGGTATAAAAATGACGGAGAGGGAAATTTCGGAGATGAAAATTTCATCACTACCAATTCTCTTTTCACAAAGTCTGTTTTTGCCGCAGATATTGACGGAGATGATGATATGGATGTGCTTTCCGCTTCCTCCGACGATAACAAAATCGCCTGGTACGAAAATGACGGAACCGGTAACTTCGGAAACCAAAAAATAATTACAACAAACATTGATTCCCCTATATCCGTTTATGCGGCAGATTTGGATGACGACGGTGATGTGGATGTCCTTTCCGGCTCCGTTTACGAAATAAACTGGAATGAAAATGACGGAAACGGTAATTTCGGAGACCAACACTTAATTAGTAACAATGCGAGCTATGCCGTTTCTGTCTTTGCAACCGATTTGGATGGCGACGGTGATCCCGACATACTCTATGCTTCCCTATATGATAATAAGGTTGCCTGGCACGAAAATTACGGAAACGGCAATTTCGGCGGACAAAGCATAATTGATACAAATTTTATTCTCTTACGAACTCTATATCCAACTGATATTGACGGAGATGAGGATGTTGATATACTTGCCGGCACTAATACCGGACTAAATATTTCCTGGTTAGAAAATGACGGAACCGGCATTTTTGAAAGTCATGCCCTACCCGATTCCGGTGCATATATTAATGTTTTTGCCAGCGATCTGGACCGCGACGGCGATATGGATGTGATTTCTTCTTCCAATTTAATAGTTAAAAACGTGGCCTGGTATGAAAATGACGGAAACGGTAATTTCGGGAACCAAAACTATATTGGCGACAGTGCGGATTATGCCAGGTCTGTCTATGCAGCCGATCTGGACGGAGACGGAGATGATGATGTGCTTTGCGGTATGCCCGACGGTCTGTTCTGGTACGAAAACAGTACCTACTCCTATACCCAACCGTCCGACAGGCAATGTTGCTTCGGCAGCTCCGTTGAATTCAGCATCGGGAATGCAATAAACGTGCAATCCTATCAATGGCAAAAATTTAACGGAAGCCTTTTTGAAAATCTTAGCGATGACGAGCACTTCTCGGGCACAACTACACAAACCTTGACAATTAATGGCGCCACTTGGGAAATGAACAATGAACGTTATCGTTGTTTGCTAACTATTGAAGGCAATCAGGTGGCAAGCAAAGAGGCTGTTCTGACTATTTTACCGTTACCTGAAACGCAGGATATCATAGGCAATCCCAATCCCGCACCATATGATACCTGTACTTATGCCGTACCAAATCCGGGCAATTCCGGTTTTGAATGGTCGGTTGAGGGAGGTTCGATTATTGGTGGTACGGTAAACAGTAAGGATATTAAGTGGGGAGAAGCAGGTTATGGAAGCCTCTCGGTTATTGAAATTGATACCAACGGCTGCCAGGGGCTTCCCGTGCATCTTGCAATAATAATTGATGTTGAAGAACTTTTTGCGAAATATAACATCAGAATATTCCCCAATCCCACTTCAGGACAAATCAGGATAGACGGCGACAATATTCAAAAAGTTGAAATTCTCACTGCCGGAGGAAAACCTGTCCGCAGAATTGTTCCAAAGGATAAGGACATTGAAATTGATATGAGTACCGAACCAAAGGGCTTGTATTTTATAACCTTTATATTAAAAGACAGAACACTCGTACGGAAATTGATTCTGAAATAATATTTGGAGTGTTATATTGCTCATAATTCACCTTTCAAACAATACAAATTATCTCCGTGAAATGACAGGGAAATAAAGTTCCCTTCACTATTGACAACTGGATTATATATCCGGAGGTATTCGTCGGATTCGGGTGCAACGAACTCGATCTTTCCTTCCGTGTTGACGACAAAAACACCTTTGCCATTCCCTATATAGATTTTTCCGTTTTCTCCAACCGTATAGTTATTATATGAGACATATAAGTTCTTATACATTTGATCCGTTCTCCAAATTTCATTTCCGTCAAGGTCATATTTAAACAAGACTTTATTTTCTAATAATATTTTATTATCGTGGCTTACTCTAAAATCGAAAACCGCCAGGCCGGGTATTATAATCCTGTTTTCCAATTGGCCGCTACTGCTAATATGGTAAATGTCACCCGAATTTTCAAAAAACAAAGAACCGTCGTTACCAAAATGGACTTCGGAGATATGGTAAGCTTCCGCCTGTTGCCATTCCCATAACAGATCACAGGAATTACCTGAAACGGAATACTTTTGAATTTTAGAAAAAGACCTCAAGTAGATACTATTGTCGTTGCTGTAAATTTCATTAGCTCTCAAATCCATATATTTATGCCATATCTCATCACCTTCCGGATCAAGTAAAGTGATTTTTGAAAAAGAGGCTGTATCCGATAACAAACAAATATCATGCCCCAGGAATGTCGCTATTGAACCAGATGAGAATGATGAGTTATAGTTTACCGCAATTTGCTTTATCAGGCTTCCGTCACCGGTATTTATCAAAAACAATCTTTTGGAATCAGCAGAAATTAAGGTGGTTAAAAGCAATGTGGATTTGTGATAAATAAGTGCGGAGAAGAACTTACCCTGAAAAGTTTTTTCCCATAGCTCCTCACCTTTCTTATTGAACGAATTTATTTTTGAAGTACATTCGGTCATTCCCAAATAATTTGACCGTGACAAAACGTAAATATTATCTTTTTCATC
>JALSSR010000035.1 GCA_026984135.1 Bacteroidales bacterium | reverse complement strand
CAATCGTCGGCACGTGTGACCTTACGGAGTATTTGGAGTCCAAATCCGCTTTCCATAAAACAGGGTGATTGTCCACTCCCTGTCCTTCGTCCGATGTATCTTGTTTTTGACAGGCAATCAATGTTACCGCGAATGTTATTAACCATAATAAATGTCTCATATTTATTTGATTGTATTCATTTTATATATCTGAAATAACTACTCCCTCATCCCCGAAAGAATTATCAACACTTCCGTCTTCATTGAAACGCATAATGAAAAAATCCGTATCCTGATCCAAAAACGGATTGTTTACCCTCATCTCTCCCGTAACAATAATTTTTCCAAAGCTTTTTATTACAGCCAAATCATTTACCATATACAAATCATCAAAACTATTTATCGCAATGCCATTCTCCCCGAAAGCAGGATTTAATTCACCGTTTGGTAAAACATCAGCTATGACAATATTCTTTTTGTCTTCTCCCAGTATGAGGAAATTCCCGTTTTGTTGGACAAAAACAGAACGGGCTGCAAAAGTATTATCCGGACAACACATATTAACCGCTATTCCTTCCTGTCCGAAATCACTGTCCAAACTTCCGTTTTGATTAATCCTTGCAAATAATAAATCATCAAAGTCTATTAAACCAAGTGAAAGATATTTGTCATCCCCGGTGTTATTTATACATAAATTTCTATCAATATCATATCCCATATCGGCAAGGAGCTTTCCGTCTCCACTGAAAGTCGTATCCAAACTTCCGTCGAGATGAAGTCTGAGCATAGGAACAATACTTTGATTTTCAGCGGTATTTCCCAGTAAAACAATTTTTCCATCTTGCTGAATCATTTGATAGGTACAAGTCGTATTGAAGCTATTGAAGTCAAAGCTTGCCATTCCGTCCGAGCCGAAATCTGCAATTTCCTGTCCGTTTTGATCCAACAGGGAGACAAAAAAACTATTGCGGGATTGTGCCTCGAATGATTTTGCTCCGCTTATCAAAATATTGTTATTTCCCGTAAGTTCCAAAGAGTGAATTGCAACGGAGCTGTATTTTTTTATTCCCATACTGCCAAAGGAGTTGTCAATATTACCGTCGGCGGAATAGCGGGCAATATAAGATTCCGCAATATCTCTCTCAGGGGTAATACTTGCAGAATAAAGAATCTTCCCGTCATTTGTAATAGTAATCCTACAAACTAACGATTCAAAACTGCCAAGTTGCTTAGGAGTAAAAACTATTCCTTCATCCCCGAAAACGGAATCAACAAGACCGTTTTCCAAATATTTCACAAGTGAAAGCGAAGGTCCTCCTTTATTATCACGTATGACATATCCGAGCACAATTATTTCACCTGTCGGAAATGTAGTTACCGCTTTTATTTTATTTATGCTTTCGTGAATCATATAATCCTCCCAGGTATCATTTTCTCTATTACAGGAATTTGCCAGTAACAAAATGAAAACAGCGAGAAAAAATATCAAAAGGCTTTGCGGTCTTTTTGTATTCATAATATTTTTTTATGCAAAGATAAAAAAAAATCCCTTAGTAACAAATATCGAAATCCGTCTCCCTATTTAGCAAGCCAATTTTCAGGATTCAGCAGTGATTTACCTTTCCACAATTCGAAATGCAGTTCGGTTTTGGCATTTTTGGTATCGGTATGAATAACTCCCAACTTCTGTTTTGCAGCAACTACATCTCCCTTTTTGACATTCACCTCCATAAGATTTGAATAAACCGACAAATACTCGCCGTGCCTTACCATTACAACATAGTAATAATTGGGTATTGAAATCACACGGGTAACGGTACCGCCGAAAACAGCTCTTGCCTCTTCATCTTTGTCGGTCAAAATATCAATGCCGTTGTTTTTTGTCTTAATGTTTTTCAAAACAGGATGGGCGTGTGTGCCGAAAGTACTTGAGATAATACCCCTATTCACCGGCCAGGGCAATCTCCCTTTGTTGGATGCAAAATCTTTCGACAGCTTCAACTCCGAAGGGGTGAGTGCAAACCCGGATGTTTCGGTCGTCCCCGACTTTTTCGATGCAAGCCTGATCTCCTCGGCAATTATCTTTTCAATTTCTTTCTCCAATTTACGTGCTGCCTTCTCTTTTTTTCTTATTGCCGCCTTTAATTCCTTCTCTTTTGAAGTCAGTTTTCTGAATGTGCTATTCTGCTGTTTCTTTTCAAGGTTAAGATTATTCTTTTCATCCTCAAGCGATTGAACCAAAAGTACTTTTTCGGCCTTTACTCCTTTAAGCTTTTCAATAGTTTTGTTTATCTCATTTTCGGTTTTAATTATAAGCTCTGCCTGATTTCGCCTGTAAGCCGTATATTGCTGAAAATACTTGATCCTTTTATATGCCTGATTAAAGTCTTTTGAAGAAAAAACAAACATCAGCTTATCATAGGTGTTACGGTTTTTATAAGCGTAAAAAATCATCTTTGCATACTCATCCTTCAGATTTTTCAGGTCGCTGTTCAACTCTTTCAGGATTTCATTGTTAAGCGATATCTGTTCATCAACAGTTTTAATCTGGGAGTTAATATTTTGAATGAGTTTTTCGCGGCTTGATATCTGCCGTTTTAAGATAATCAACTGATTCAGTGTGATTTTTTTTGTTTTTTTGGTCTCTTTCAGAAGTTTATTGTTATATTCAATCTCCTTTTCGATTTGTTGTTTTGAAGCCTGTAGTTTAGCTTTTTTATCTTGAGAATAAACAGGGCTATTAACTGTAAGCCATATCAGGAAAAGTAAAGCAGCGGTGTAAAAGGCATTCTTTTTATTTTCCGTATTCCTCATTTTATTACTCCTTTTCAAACAGGTAAAAAACTTCAAAGTTAAGCTATTATTGAATACGTGAATATTTTGAAGGAATTTTAAACGGAAATTTTGTGGGTTTGTCAGTAGTTATTCTTGAGTATTGCAATTTAATGTCAATGGGTTTGTCGGCCGAAAGTTTATAAAGTATTGTTTCCGGGAACAGTTGTCCGTCAACATCCCTGAAATCGGAATATCTGGCTTCGAGCTTCCTGCTGTTCTCCACTGTCTCCTTTATCTTCATCCGCGTAATCTTAAAAGTCTCGGGATTGAGATAGATGTTCTGAATAAAAATACGACCGGCATCTTCGGCTGTCTTCACATATTTTTTAAGCTTGTGTCTTCCCGCCGTAACAAGGTGATACTCTTTGCTGTCGTAACTTGCGTGAAATTTACCGTCATCATAATATGTCAGGTCATTACCGAGAATTAATGACTGCAACACATCATAATCCACATTGGAATTAAGAAAATCCGTTACAAACCTGTTATCACCGAGGAAGTAGGTTTTTTTAAGACGGTTCAGGAATTTAACGGAATCATTAGTGATAAGAATCCTTGCCATTTCAATACCAAGCGCAGGTGATAACGAAATCCATATAGCACTGTCGCGTCTTATCCTCAATTGGCCTTTCAATGTATTTTTCTTGCCGTCTATTATGAGTTCGATGTTGAATTTTGCAACCAGATATTCAAACCTGAATTGGTTCTCTTTCAACTTTTCGAAGAGATAATCGGCTCCATACTCTTTCAACGGTTTTTTTACTACGCTTCTTGATGTTTTACAGGATTGAAAAACAGCAAAAAACAAGACAACAGCCAATAAGATCTTTATTTCTTTATAAATCTTCACTTCAAACTAATTATTACTCCACCAATTTTTTCTGTTTTATTTTCATATCCAGGTTTTCAGAACCTCCGCCACCTGTATTTTTCGCCTTTTCCCAATACTTCAGAGCCTCCTCTTTTTTGTCGAGTTTCCACAAGATATCGCCGTAATGCTCAAGCACATCGGCATCCTTATCGCCTCCGTTGTCAAGAGCCTGTTTTACGAGATATTCGGCATCACTATAATTTCCTTTTTTATATAAAACCCAGCCGTAAGTATCAAGATTGGCGGAGCTGTTGGGTTTCAAATCAACCGACCTTTTAGCCATTTCGGCGGCTTTGTCGAGATCTCTATCTCTCAATGAAAGATAATATGCATAATTATTCAGGACAAAACTGTTATCCGGATTTATTTTCAAAACATCGTCATAACACTTATCCGATTTTTCATAATCTCCAACCTGATTATATGCATCTCCGAGATAGGTAAGAAACTGCTCTTTCAATTGGTCATTATCAACAACATAGCTAACACCCGTGCTCAAGATATCAATACACTTATCCCACTCCTTTTTCATATAGTACACACCTCCGGCAAAAAGATAGGGCAAAGGCATCTCAGGAAAAAGGTCAATGGTTCGCAAACTCTCGTCAAGCAATGCATCGTTATCTTCAAGTTGTGATTCAATGAAAAGAAGCTGTTCCCAAACCACATATTTACTGCTGTCCATTGAGATTACCTTGCGAAAAGCCATACGGGCATCTTCAAAACGATTGTCCTGATATAGCAGGTCACCATAGATAGACCAGGCTTTGGGATCATCGGGATGTACTTTTATCAATATTTCTGCAAGCTGAAACGCTTCATCCTTGTTGTCTTCATAATACTCATTGGCAGTGTAGTACGAAAGCAATATTTGAACTTTGGTATCAATATCAAGGTTTTTGTTGGAGAAACCTTTTTTCAACTCCTCAAAAGCCTTTTCAAAGTCCCTGTTCTTTTTGTAATAGTCTGCCAGCGAAACGTGAATGTACGGATCATCCGGATCAAGTTCTTCAATTTTACGGTATGCCTCAAGGGCTTTGTCGTCCATTCCCGCCGACATATACAATTCCGCAATTACTCCCCAATACTTAACCTCCTTGGGGTAGTGCTCAATGAGTTTTTCTATTTCGGCAATGGCTTTTTCAGGCTTCTTTTCCTGAAGGTAAAGCTCTTTTTTCTTCATTGACACCTCCTCGGTGATGCCTATCTTTTCTTCAAGTTTATCGAATGTTTCAATGGCCTTATCTATTTTGTCAGCATATATATATGCTATCGCAAGCCTGTTGTAATAATCCGGATTATTGGGATTCAATTCCAAAACCCTTTTAAAGACATCCACCGCAGCATCATATTGTTCGAATGATTGCAACAAACTACCATAAAGCAGGAGATAGAACTTGTTGCCGGAATCAATTTTCGTTGCCTGCCGTGCATATATTAATGCTTCGTGTCTGTTGTTTTTCATCAGGCTGATCTTTGCCAGTTCAAACATTGCGGCGGCATCATTGGGATTTAACTCAATACACTTCTTGTATAATTTGGCGGCTTCATCATAATCACCCGTTATGTATGCTTTTGTAGCATCATAATAAACAGAAGAATTGTCTTTGGGTTTTCCCTCCTTCTCCCCCGACGCCGATGATAGTTTCTCTCCCGATTTACAGGAAAAAACCAGTAACGGTATAATAAAAAATAAAACTGTTCGGAATTTATAACGCATATATATTAATTTTAGCTCTGTATTTCAGGTGCTTACACAATAACCAAAAAGATTGTCAAACTCCGGTGCTACCGAATCCGCCGGCACCGCGCTCGGTCTCTTCCAGTTTTTCCACCTCTATCCATTCGGCCTGCTCGTGACGCGCAATTACCATCTGTGCTATCCGTTCACCATCGTTAACAACAAATTCTTCATTGGAAATGTTTGCAAGTATTATTTTTATTTCACCCCTGTAGTCCGCATCAATTGTGCCCGGTGTATTTAAAAGAGTGATACCCTTTTTAATGGCTAAGCCGCTTCTCGGTCTTATCTGGGCTTCGTAACCTGCCGGGAGCTCAATGAACAGACCTGTGGGTATAAGACTTCTTTCAAGCGGTTTCAAAACTACCGGAGCATCAAGGTCAGCACGCAGGTCAACTCCCGCCGAAGCCTTGGTTTCGTACGCCGGCAATTTGTGTTTCGATTTATTGACTATTTTTATTTGCATATTGCTATCAGCTTTAAAGCGTGCAAAATTACATAAAATTGTGGATGTGAGGGTTAAGAGATGTTAAAAAAGAAAATTTCATCGTACTGAAATAAATTAAAGAAATCACCGCTATCGAAACATCCCCCAAATGACAATAAACAATATATTCCCACAAAAAAAACTTTCCGGCGATTTTGAAAATTAAAATTTTTTTTTTATACTTTTGTATCCATTCTTTATCAAAACAATCTGAATATAAATTAAATATCACTCTAACTTACATACTTGAAAAATGGATTAAAAATCAATAAATCATAAAACTATGAAAACAACAATTTCAATTTTGCTAACGGCTTTCTTCGGGCTGTTTTTATCGGTACAAGTAAATGCGCAAAGTTGCATTTACTGCAATTCTAACACAATATCAGGCACTGCAAGTGCAATTGGTGAGGGAAATATTGCAAGCGGTGATTATTCTCTGGCAGTTGGAAACCAAAGTGAGTCTATTGGAAATACTTCATTTGCTGCCGGTTTTAAAGCAAAAGCACTGGGAGATTATTCAATTGGTTTAGGTGTAGGAGCTGAAGCATTGAAATATCGTTCATTTGCTATTGGAACTTCTGCCATTTCGGATGGGGATGATTCTTATGCTTTCGGAGTTAATGTTAAATCAACAGCCACTGGTTCAATCACTTTTGGATTTGGTCCACTGGGCTCACAATTTCTTGAAAATACTACTGAGTATTCAATGATATTTGGTTTTGGTAGTGTTTATCCCACTCTATTTATTAGGAAATCTTATGCTATTGATAAAACAGGACGTATTGGCATTGGTAATGTTACGTCTCCTGAAGCTAAATTACACATAAGAGCGGATGATAATGAGGATGCTTCCTTATTCCTTGAAACAACGAGTCAGCAATACTCCGGGAAATTAATGATCGGAGATGAAAATCATTCAATTAAGGCTAAACCTGAAAGTAATTTCGAATTCACTACAGAGACAGATAAGAATTTCGTTTTCCAAAATGGTAGCATATTTATTCAAGATTCCTTTGAAGGCTTAATTTTGAAATCTCCCGACGGCCAATGCTGGAAAGGAACAGCCAGTAATGATGGTGATTTTATTTTGGAAAATGTTGATTGCAGTCAGCTTACGGGAAACGAAAACCCTTCGGATGTTTCGCAAAAAGCTGCCCGTATCTTCCCCAACCCTACGGGAAACAAAGTATTCGTTGAAATCCCGGCAGGAACACGGCAACCTTATGTTTCTGTTTATAACGAACAAGGAGTTTTGCTGCTAAGTATGGAGTTATCACCCGGAAAAAATCCGGTCTCTCTGAAAAGAATTGCTAAAGGTGTGCTTATCGTAAAGGTGTTCAATAGTTCCGGAGAGATTATCTCCACCGAAAAGATAATGCATAAATAAAAAACAGTTGCTTGTTTTTCGGATTGTTTTTATTAATTTTGTTATACCGAAAGAAATCAGGTTTGCAACTTTATTGGTTGATTTCTTTCGAGTATAACTGGTTCTAAGAAGGTTTGTTTTTGCAAACCTGTCAAGAACCAGTATAAAAACACTCCGGAGATGAAAAGCAAAGGAATAATAATATTTTTTCTGTTTTCCGTTGCAATAGCCGGATATGGCCAGCAGATAACCCAAACCGTCAGAGGCAGGGTTATGGATAAAGATTCGCGTATCCCGTTGCCGGGCGCAAACCTGATAATTGACGGTTCGGACCCGCTCATCGGAACAACAACCGACGAAAACGGATATTTCACCTTTGGTAAACTTCCCGTAGGAATTTATAATATCAAAGTTTTTTATCTCGGCTATAATGAGGTGACCTTACGCAACATACAACTTAATTCCGGCAAGGAAAAGGTCTTGAATATCTATCTTTCCGAAACGGTACAAAATCTTAAGGAAGTTGTTGTAAAAGCCAATGTGAATAAAGCCGAGGCACTGAACAAGATGGCAACGGTGAGTGTAATGAAATTCAATGTGGATGGTATGGATCATCTCGCCGGAACTATCAACGACGTGGCAAGGGCAGTATCTTCGTATGCCGGTGTTTCTATGAACCCCAGCGGCTCCAACGACATTATCATCCGCGGCAACTCACCCAAAGGAATGGCCTGGCGGTTGGAAGGTCTTGACATACCCAATCCCAACCATTACGCCGAGGAGGGTTCTTCGGGAGGCGGACTGAGTATTCTTAATGCCGCAGTACTGTCAAATTCCGACTTTTTTACAGGCGCTTTTCCCGCAGAATTCGGCAATGCATACTCCGGTGTCTTTGATATGAAACTGCGTAATGGAAACAACCAACAAAGAGAGTATTCACTTCAGGCCGGTTTCCTCGGACTCGACTGCACCTTCGAGGGGCCTTTCAGCCGCAAAAACCCGGCGTCCTATCTCGTAAATTACCGCTTTTCATCTCTTGCTGCCATTAAAGCTCTGGGGATAAACCTTGTGGGTGATGCCATACCCTACTTTCAAGACCTCACATTTAAAATCAGTGCTCCCACAAAACATCTCGGAACATTCAGCTTTTTCGGAATCGGAGGAGTAAGTAATGTTCACGAAGAGGAAAATCATTTTACCAATGATTACCGTACGGATATGAGTGTTATCGGACTTAAAAACCTGTTCTTTTTCAATCAAAGCGCTTACCTGCAAACAATAGTTGCATTCACTGCATCGGGAAACAACTGGAACTTCAAGGAGCCCGATACAAACAACATTTTTATTTCAAAAGCCATAGATGATCTGAGATATAAAACATCGAAAATATCAATGGTTTTCAATAAAAAAATAAATGCAGCCAATTTGCTGAGAATAGGTACTCAAAGCAGTTTTATGCTGTATGATCTGGTTTCCGACAGATATGATTACGAAAATGAAAAATTGATTCCCGATGTTAACATAAACGGCTCCACAACACTTCTCGAATCATTCGTTGACTGGAAACACAGATTCAACAGAAACGTCACTCTCATAACAGGACTGCACAGTATGTATCTTTTCCTTAACGGAAATTACACCATTGAACCGAGAATAGGATTGAAATGGCAATTTGCCGTATCGCAGGCATTGAATATCGGATTGGGACTCCACAGTAAAATGGAATCGTTATCAAGCTATTTCGTACAAGAGCCTGTGCATGATGGACCGGCATTTTTGCCCAACAAAGAGCTCGATTTTATTAAAGCGGCACATTTCGTTGCAGGATATGAAAATCTGCTGAATGAAAATCTGTTCCTGAAAGTGGAGTTGTACTATCAGCATCTGTTTGATGTGCCGGTTGAGAACAGTGATACAAGCAGTTTTTCGATGCTGAATTACAGTTTCGGATATACCAACAGGCATCTTGTCAATAAAGGAACAGGCAGAAACTACGGTGTTGAGGTTACACTGGAAAAGTATTTTTCACGAAAATATTACTATATGGTTACCCTTTCGTTGTTCGATTCAAAGTATAAAGCACTTGACGGTATTTTGCGAAATACTCGATTTAATACCCGTTATATTTTAAATGTGACGGGCGGGAAAGATTTCCACTTCGGTTCGGGAACAAAAAAGAGAATATTGGGTGTAAATATCAAAGGAACATGGTCGGGTGGTCAGTGGGCAACACCGGTAGATTTGGAAAAATCACGTGCCGAAGGCTATACCGTGAGAGATTAAAAGCAGGCTTTCTCAAAACAATGGCCTGACTTTATCCGCTTCGACCTGAAGATTTATCTGAAAAGAAACAGAAAAAAAGCTACTCACACCATTGAATTTGACATACAAAATGTTACCAACCGGTTGAATGTCATCAATGACTATTATGATCCATATAAAGGTTCTGTCGAAACAATTTCTCAAATGGGTTTTGTACCTATTCTGAATTACAGAGTTCAGTTCTAGAAGCCGGTAAGATCAAAGGTCGGAACAACTGACCCTATGGGAAATGTGATGAGCCCGTTTTGTGAGTTTTTCCTTGTGTTTTCTTTGAGCCTTTGTGTCTTTGTGGTTGATTTTCCGCTATTTTGCCACTAAGGCTCAAAGACACTAAGAACCGCAAAAGGCATCAGGTTTTAATGCAATGAACTTATTCCTAATATAATTTCGCGGCACTGAAAAAAATTGTTTACATTTGCCCCCGAATTTGCAAATCATTATAAGGTAATTATACCTTTCTGTTTTTATTCTCTTTGATAAACTACGCAGCGATTTCAATTCATTGATTTACAATTAATAACAAAAAAATCGAAAATGAAAAAATTATTATTTATTGCTGTTGCAGCATTAATTTCCGTTGGTTCGTACGGTCAGTTCGGAATACAAAATAAGATTAAAAACCACTACAAGCACAAAGGTGAAGATATAGGTAAGGAGCATGCCAAAAAAGCAGAGCAGGAAGGAATGAAACACGCCGAAGATGCTGAAGCCGAAGGTTTGAAACATGCCGAAGAAGGCGTTAACAAAATGGAAACTTGGTACGACCCCTATTACGGAGAAGTGGAGATGTTCATAGATAACAACCTGATTGAAGCATCGGATGTACAGTGGCAGAAATTGACATTTGTCAGAGGCGAAGACCTTATTTTTTACGACAAACCTTTCAATTACGAAGAGAAAAGAAAAAGCCCCTCCAACTGGGTTATTGACACAAAATCAAAGGGCAAAGTAAGTGTTGACGAGCTGGATCAGGGAAAATCCATTCTGGTCTCGGGCAAAGGCTATTTAAGTCCGAAAACGGAAAATTACCAAAAGGATTATCTGCCCGATAATTTTACATTTGAGTTTGATTTTATGATGCCCGTTACACCGTATGCAAAACCCATTTCGGTTTATTTTTACGGTATAGAGACAAAAAACAGTGAAATCCAACCCATTGTCATCAATAAAAATATTGTTTCATATAAAGATTCTCTAAGCAGATATCCGGTTATGGCCTATGATGATAACGGTATGTCAAACTGGTACAGATTGTCGGTTTCATTCGATAAAGGATTGATAAATGTTTATCTGAACGAAAAAAAGATGATAACATATCAGGACGATATCAATCCCTCGGGGATAACGATTGATTATTATGCAATAACTCCCGTATTTTTCAAGAATTTCATACTTGCAAAGAATCAAAAACCCATTGTTGACCAGATCAAAGACGGGAAATACATATCTTATAACATTGATTATTCCATTAATGCAAGTAAACTGACAGGACCAAGTATCTCCGAGTTGTCACAGGTGGCTGTCGTACTTATTAAAAATCCTGAAATGAAACTGGATATTGATGTTTACTTTTCACAATCAAAAAAAGAAAAGGAAAATAAAGAGTACGGAGAAATGAAAACGGATGCCGTTTCCAAAACCCTGATATCAATGGGAGTGAATGAAGATCAGATAAAGGTCAAGTTCAAGGGAAGTATCATTTCGTCCGAAATTAACCCTAAGAACTATTTATCGGAAGCGGTGGTTTTTAGGAAAATATAAAAGTTTAGTACAATCCGGAGAATAAAAATTACTAACCGGAAGTAATTTTACTTTTAAACCTAATCATTCACAGGTATAATAATTTTTGTCTTATTAAAATATTATCAATATTTTGTAACTTTGCCCTCAAATTAAATTTATAAAATTAATGACTATGAAAAAAACTACATTTCTGATTACATTACTTGTTGCTGTAATGTTCAGCAGTTTAACGGCTCAAAATTTTAATATTAAAGGCGAAAGCATAGAAGACTGGGAATCAGGCGGCATGACACAGTTTGACTGGGAAACCGGAGGTACTCAACCGTGGGAAATAACAGACCAAAATCCTTATGAGGGTGTTTATTGTGTTAAATCCGGTGACATAAACAATAGTCAAACATCCTGGCTATCGCTTCAGTATGATGTTTATGCTACGGATACAATCTCTTTCTGGATGAAAGTTTCTTCCGAATCAAATTATGATTTTCTGAAGTTTTACATTGATAATACCGAGATTGATTCGTGGTCGGGCGAAATAGGCTGGCAACAGGTCGCTTATCTCGTTTCCGTCGGCACACATACTTTCAAATGGGAATACGATAAAGACGCGTCCGTATCGAATGGAGCTGATGCGGCCTGGATTGATTATATTGTTTTTCCTCCCATGGAAATAGCAGCAGGTTTTTCGGCCAGCGCAACACAAACCTGCGTTGATGAAACCGTAGATTTTACAGATCTCTCTGTAGGTCCCATCACAACCTGGTACTGGACCTTTGAAGGAGGTCAGCCGGCAAACTCCACAATGCAAAACCCGACTGTAATGTATCCCAATGTGGGAGTGTTTGACGTTACTCTGTTCGTTTCCGACGGTTTTGAATCGGATACTCTCATAATGACAGACTACATTGAAGTGAATGAAGTACCTGCACCTCCTCCAATGCCAATGGGTTTGACTCAATTATGCCTTAACCCCTTCAACACTTCCTACAATACGATTGGCAGTACGGGAGCAACCGATTATATCTGGCTGCTTTTGCCCGACGACGCTGGTGTTATAACCGGAAACGGAACTTCCGCCGTTGTTAACTGGAACGATACTTTTCTCGGCGATGCCACAATCAGGGTTGCAGGCGAAAATTATTGCGGTCAGGGTGAATTCTCCCAAGACCTGACAATAACAGTTTACGAAGCTCCCAATGTTACTCTCGATCCGTTTGATAATGTCTGTATTCAGGAACCACCCTTTACGCTAACAGGCGGCAACCCCTCGGGCGGAACCTATTCCGGTGACGGTGTTACGGATAATGTTTTCGACCCGCAAGCTGCAGGTGTGGGAACTCATACCATAACTTATTACTACGAGGACATCTTCGGATGCAGTAATACGGCAACGGCCGATATCTATGTTGACCCCTGCACAGGCGTTGACGAAACGGCTTACAACGACGGTATCCTTATTTATCCCAATCCCAATAATGGAGTTTTTACAATTAAAATAATTGATAATGACGTTGTTAACATTGCCGTCATAAATTCATTGAATCAAGTTGTTTATTCCCATGAAAATGTCAAAACCAACGGTGGATACTTTGAAAATGTCAATCTTAACGACTTTTCAAAGGGGTTATATTTTGTGCATATAACAACCTCAACGAAGAATATTGTCAGAAAGATCGTCATTAATAAATAAACAACACACAGGCAAAATAATGATTGAATAGGTATTTTTGAAAAACAGATGCTCTCTTTATTACAAGCTAAACTTTGTAATTCTTCGAGCCTTTGTGACTTCGTGGCAATATCCGGTATTTAAAAATTCTACCTTTTGTTGGTACTGTCACCAACAACTTATATCACTCTGCCTATTGTTGGTGTTGTCACCAACAAGAAAACTTATATCTAAAGGTTCAATATTATACTTACTGCGCCTGTAAAACCCACGAGGAAAACTATAATAAATGCTTTCCAGAATGAATTGGCATGTTTCATATCCATAAACTGGAAAAAGACAAGAAAAAATTTCACTGCAGATAAAGCGAGTATAAGCATTGCGGCAAAATAGAGGTTATTGACCGTCCTTGAAGATATTGCCGTTATAAGTGTGATAACGTAAAGGACTATTATTATTTTTTCGTGTGTTAATTTCATCTTTCAAATATTTTTCGGTTTATAAAACAAGATACAGCATCGGGAAGAGCAAAAGCCATATAAGATCACACAGATGCCAGAAAGCGGCACCGGCTTCGGCATCAAGGATATCGTATTCTTCCTTTTTCTTTTTCAGTCCGGAATAGATAAATATAAGGATCACAAGTCCGACGATAACATGTATCACATGAAAACCGGTGAGCAACCAGTAAAAGTTAAAAAAGGTGTTGTATCCCAATGTAATGCCGTGGGAAAACTTTTCGGAATACTCCACACCTTTTAAAAAAAGAAACAGGACCCCGCCGCTCATGGCCAGTTTTATATAAAATGCCGATCTTTTTATATCGTTCAGTTTCAAGCTTCTTATGGAAACCGCCATAAAATAGCCGCTGGTCAACAGGAACAGGGTATTAACAGTTCCGTAAACCACATTAAGCATCAGTCGCGAACGGTGAAACTGAGCCGGATCATCCTTGCTTGAAACCGTCAGAGCTACTAAAGCGGCTCCGAAGGTAATCAACTCAAGGATTATCAAAATCCATATCAAAATACCACCCGGCGGGTAAAAAATGTTTTTGTAATCAACTTTTGCCTGTTCCATATCTAATTGTAAAATTTTTGATTAATCCATTCATAATACTTCTTCTTCGGGTAGTAAAATTATTTTCTTATTTTCTCATATAGTTTGACAAGAGCATCCAAAAGCTCCATCGGGTTTGTCAAAATGCGATAATGGTTTTGTCCGAACATCACGGGAAGATAATATTTTGCCTGTGCCTCAATGGCGAGGGCGTAAGAGTTTATCTGTTTTTGCTTTAGTTCGTAAAGAGCCTGTTTAACGTCATTTATACCGTATTTTCCTTCGTATCGGTCGTAATCGTTGGGTTTGCCGTCGGAGAGCAGAACAATCCATTTACTTTGTGTTTCCCTCTTTTCCAGCAGGCTACCCGAATGCCTCAACGCCGTACCTATGCGCGTATAGCCTTGAGGCTGCACGGTTCCTATCTTATATTTTGCTTTATCCCAACCGGTATCGAACGATTTTAGATTCACAAAAGTGGAATAATTCCGTGTTTTTGAGAAAAAAGCATTGATGGAGAAGTCCACATCAAATTCGGAAAGTATCTCACCGAAAAGAATGGAGACCTGTTTTTCCACGTCAATAATCCTGTTTCCCGAAGCATATCCGTCGCTTGACAAGCTAATATCGAGCAAAAGCAAGATTGACAAACTCTTCTCTTTTTTCCGTTTCGACAAATATATTTTTTCCGAGGGCGTATGACCTGTTTTCACATCCACAACATAATCGGTCAAAGCATCCGGGTCGAAATCATCACCTTCAGTCTGACGTCGCTGTTCCCTGTACCTGTTGTTCATATTGGTCATCATTTTTCGCAATGCCGTGAGAGTTACTGTATGCTCTTTTATGGTGTTGTTATAGTATGGGATATCGCTTTCCGTAACCGTTTTAGGGAAAAGTTTGCAAAAATCCCGTTTATATCTCCTGCTTGAGTAGTCCCACTCATCATAGGTTATGAAAAAGTCGTCGGCTTTTATTTCGGTACTCTCTGCAACGGTAATATTTTCAATGAATTCGGTTTGGAAAACCGAGTGTGTATCATCGTCTGTTCTGACTGTATTCTGCATTTTCAATTCATCAAGGGCATTTTTATGCTCTTCCATTTCGTCGTCACCGTCAAAGTCTTTCCAAATCCCGCCTTTATGCTCTTCAAGAGTTTCTATCTTTTCAAAGTAGTTGTGAACCACCTGATCTTCCTGTTGCTTTTTATCAACCTGCAGTGTTCTCATCTCCTCAACCGGATTGGCGGCATTCATAATTGTTTCCACCTTTTGCTCAAATGCTTTTTTGGTTCTGTCGTCAAAATTTTTCAAAACATCATTATTGCCGGTTTCCGGTATGTTGGTCATCCATTTGCCGAAAAGGTATGAATAATCGGCAGGCTTACCGGATGTTGAGGCCGACGTATCGAAATGCCTTTTTAATTCATCAAAAAGAGGCTTCAAAGCCGTAAATTCGTCAAAAAGAGCCTTCAAAACTTCCGGTGAAGATTCCAGCGCCTTTTGTCTGGCATCTTCAAGAGTAACGTTTTCGCCGTTATTGTAATTCAGGTTCATCCTTTTTTGTACCGACAAATAAAGCACTCTGAAAAGGAAAAAATTCAGATTTTGTTCCAAAGTAGGCATTTCGCCGAAGTATGACGGCAGGAAAAAATTATTGTTTTTGTATCCGCCTTCCCTTTCGGCGGGGAATATCCCGACAGGTTCTCCCGTTACGGCATTTGCAAGAATTGTCAGCCGGCCTTTTATATCTTCAAGATTAACGGTCTCTTCCCGTTTTGCAACGGATATCCGTTTTCTTTTTTTCAAATAATTTGAAAACAGACCGAAAAGATATTCGTCAAGGCTCATTGATTTTATATCAGCAGGTTAGACAAATCTTTCATTGCTTCGACTATCTCGTGCTCGTCGCTGAGAGGTTCGATAACAGCGGAATGGACCGCAAGTCTTTTTGGCAAGCCGGAATGTATAAGTTTGGCGGCATCCACAAGCAAACGTGTTGAAACCGTTTCGGTCAATCCCAGTTCGGTGAGATTCCTGATTTTTGTTGCAATATTAACCAATTTTTTAGCCGTATCTTTGTCAATACCGGTTTCGTTAATCAAAATTTCCCTCTCTATTTGTTCTTCGGGAAAATTAAACGACAAAGCAATGAATCTCTGTTTTGTGGAAGGTTTCAGTTCCTTAAAACCCTTTTGATATCCCGGATTGAAAGAAGCAATTAGCATAAAATCATCGTGGGCTTTCACAGTTTCGCCGAGTTTGTCAATGTAAAGAGTACGGCGATGGTCTGTCAGAGGATGAATTGCAACTATCACATCAGGGCGGGCTTCGGCAATTTCATCAAGATAGAGGATGTAACCGTTCCTGACTGCTGAAGTCAACGGTCCGTCGAGCCAAACGGTTTCGGTTCCTTTAATGATATATCTCCCGATAAGGTCGGTTGACGAAGTCTCTTCGTGGCAAGCTACGGTCAGCATCTCCTTTTTCAAACTATGAGCCATAAACTCCACAAACCGCGACTTTCCCGTGCCCGTAGGACCCTTTAAAAGAACCGGTAAATTATTCTCAAAAGCCTTTTCAAAAACTTCAATCTCTTTACCTACCGCTCTGTAATAAGGTGCTTTCATTTTTGTTTTTTATTTGCAATAATACAATAAAATAATGAAGAGATTGTCATACGACAACCTCTTCAATTAATCCGATTCATTTCTTGAATTTTCCCGTACTATTTAGTCAGAGCCTCATCGTTAGGTAAACCGTATTTGATAAAATCAATGATATACAAGATAAGACCGGTCGTAAGAACCGTTGCTCCCATTATCAGCACCCAGAAATGCACTTTTATCTCATTCTGTACGTCACCGAAATCATAACCATTTATCCTTTCAAGATATACCTGAGCCACACCGGCAGCGGCAAATGCCGCAACCATAGCGAACATACCAATGTTTGACAACCAGAAAGCAGCCCTGCCGCGCGGATGATCGTAAAGTTTACGTCCCGTCAAATTGGGCAGAGTATAAGTAATCATTGCAAGAACTATCATAGCATAAGCACCCCAAAAAGCAAGATGACCGTGCATTGCGGTAACAAGGGTACCGTGTGTGTATAGATTGGTTTGCGGCAAAGTGTGCGCAAGTCCCAAAACACCTGCACCGAGGAATGAAACGATGGCTGCACCGAGTGTCCAGTAAATGGCAAGTTTGTTGGGATGTTTCTTTTCTCCTTTTCTGTACATATTAACCGCCCACAGTGCCATTGCAAGGAAAGCCAGCGGCTCCATTGCCGAAAAGATACCACCAACAATGAGCCAGATTTTATTAACACCTATATAGTAATAGTGGTGACCCGTTCCGAGAATTCCGGAAAGAAAAGTGAGCCCGATGACAACATAAAGCCACTTTTCGATAACCTCGCGGTCAACACCGGTAAGTTTGATGAGAAGAAATGCCAGAATACCTCCCATTATCAATTCCCAAACACCTTCAACCCAGAGGTGGACAACCCACCAGCGGAAGAAAGAATCCAAAACCTGCGAATCGAATGATATCATCCCCGGAAGATAAAACAAAGCCGCTCCGAGAAGTCCGCCGAACAAAACCCAGGCGGTAGTACTCTGCTTTTTCCCTTTGATGATAGTCATAAGCAAAATGACAAGGAATAAAATTACGTTAATGGCTACAAGCCAGTCAAGTTCACGCGGTATCTCAAGGAATTTTCTTCCTTCCCAAATGTTGAAATGATAACCCGCCAATGCAGCCACACCTACAAGAGCAAGCGAAATCAACTGAACATAAGCAAGTTTCACCGACCAAAGTTCATTTTCACTCTCTTCGGGAATAATGTAATAAGCGGCTCCCATAAAGCCGGATAAAAGCCACACTACCAACGTGTTAATGTGCACGGTGTGTGCCGTGTTGAATGGTATAATCTCGTGCAGTCCGTCGAAACCGAGACGTGCAAAACCCATAATGAATCCGTAGGTTAATTGTATTACCAATAGTAACATTGACAATGCAAAAAACCAATATGCTACTTTTTGTGATTTGTATTTCATAACTCCGTTTTTTTAATTTTTCATTTTGTCTTTAGCCAAAGGCGACACTGTTCGGTCAACCTTTTCAAATCCGTTCAAATTAATATCGCCGATCCATTTGAAGAATGCGATCACATCATTGGCATCCTGCTCACTCATTGCGTAAGCAACCATTTTACGGCCCCGCGGAGCCCAGGGAGTTTTCGACATCAGTACGGTCTTTACATAAACCTCACCGCGTCTTTCAATAACATTGGTCAATTCCGGAGCATAATAAGCACCCTCACCCATTATTGTATGGCAACCCATACAATTGTTCTTTTCCCAAATATGTTTACCCCGGGCAACCTCGGCAGTAATGTTTTCAGAGTTGCTCTGATCCTGCGATTTCGACAGGGAGAAAACGGTCAATCCTATGAAAATAAAGAATGTGACCAACGAGCCTGCCAAAAAAAACGCCTTCGCTTGTTTTTTTGATAACATAATTTAAAGTTTTTGTTTATAATTCCGTTTGTGTAATAAAAGACTAATTTGTCTTTTATTTTTGCAAAGGTAAAAAGAAATTTTATACGGGCAAGAAAAAAAATTTGTGTTTTAGATAATTCATACGAAAGACATTGGAAAACAAACCGGCAATACTGTTATCGTTTTACAGTACATTCTTAAGTGTTATCAACGTTCCTTCGCGTTTCACTTCATCCGAAAAGGATTTTATATCCTGATTCCCGAATTTAACGAGCAGGGCATCCTTGAATTTTGATACTATATCGTGCACAGGACAAGGGTTTTCGTCGCCACAGACCGGCAATCCGAGGAAACATTCGTCGAAGATGTCACCTTTTTCAATTACTTTCAGAATGTCAAGGACGTTCTTTTTCAGATTTTCGGGAGTGGTATAAAAGCCGCCGCCGGGTCCCTTTCCCGAAGAAATAATGCCGGATTTGACAAGTTTTTGAAGTATCTTGGCTATGAAATGCTGGGGCACATCCAATGCTGCTGATATCTGCTTTGAACCGAATTTATTTTTTGAAGAGCTGTTTTCCGCAAGGAATAAAACCGCACGAATAGCATATTTTGAAGCGTTTGATAACATAAGTGCAAATATTTTAATCCTTTGACATATCGTAAATAAAAAATATTACGGTTAATATAACGGCAACAAAAGTAGCTTTCAAAACATAATCCATATAGGGCCAACCCACGAAACTGCCTATGGAAGCAATCAATCCGAGCTGAAGTGCGGAAGCCAACGCTATTTTAACCTTTTTCGACATAAATCCAATTCCTCTGTCATTTCCATTGAGGTCAAAAGTATATATTTTTATCTTTCCGGGAAAAAAGAAACTTTTTATTTTCATTATTTTTGTACTTTTAAGGCTGAATTAAAATATATCATAATATGAAAACATCAATACTAAGATTAGGCTTGACTTTATCAGTGTTAATAACCTCATTATTAACCTACTCCCAAACAAAAGTAGTTGATTTTAAGGAGTTGCCGGATAAGTATAAACAAACGGCAATGCCGGATGTAAATAATAAAGTGCTTGTAAAAGATGACATTGCGGCAAATTTTGAAGGTACGAAAAATACCGAAGAGATAACCGTTTTCCCGGGCTGGCCGGTGACTTATAACGGAGATTCAAACAGAGGCGGTGTGTGGTGCAACCTTGATGATGATCCTGATTTGGAAATAGTTTACTGTATCGGGCAAGAGGTGTATGCGTTTAACATTGACGGAACCGTAGTTGACGGCTGGCCGCAATCGCTTGCTCTTCCGCCCAACGGTGCTCCCGCTTTCGGTGATGTTGACGGTGACAGCGAAGGTGAAATAGTGGTTTCCGTTGCAACGGCCGCCACAGGAAGCAGCGGAAAGGTTTATGTTTTTGAAAAAGACGGCACGTTGACATACGGAAATCCTTTCCTGTTAAACGGCGGAGCAACTAAAACTCCCGTGCTTGCCGACCTTAACGGAGATGATGTTTTGGAAATAATTGTGGAAGAAAGAGCTTATCCTACAGGGTATATTGCTGCTTACTATGGTGACGGAACCGATTTCCCGGGATTTCCGGTGGAGATGGATTATATTCCCGCTTCATCCGTGGCTGTCGGGGATATCACGGGTGATGATATTCCTGAGATAGTTGGTGAATCGTATTACAGTGTTTATGCGGTGGATGTTAACGGAAACATCCTCGAAGGATTTCCTTACACACCCGGTAACGACAGGGTTTTCTCGTACTCTTCGCCTGTCCTTGCCGATATGGACGGTGACGGTGTCAGGGAGATTGCCGTTGGAGACCATTCTTTAACGGCAGGTAACGGTGCCGTTCACATTTTAAAAAACGACGGAACCCTGTTATCAGGATGGCCGAGATATACGGCACAATGGATTTACGGGCCCGCCGCCATCGGAGATATTGACGGCGACGGAAGCCCCGACGTCGCCATCGGAGATCAGGTGTTAAGCGGCTCTCCTGCATCTCGTGTTTATGTGTGGAACAGTGAGGGTAATAATCTTTCGGGTTGGCCCACACAACTTATCTGGTCAATAAATACTCAAATTTTGTTAACCGACCTTGACGGTGACGATGAAATAGAACTTATGTGGGACGACAATACCGGCGAGGGTAAATATCTCGGCTATAATGCAGACGGAACGGTAATGGACGGCTGGCCTCTGCTTGTTGACGGCGGCTCGACTTTCTTTATGAATCCTTTTGTTGCCGATGTTAACAATGACGGTATTACGGATATCTCGGGAGGTGGTGTGGATATTACCGGAAGTAATGATTGCTACCTCTACCTCTGGGATGCGGATGCGGATTTTCATCCCGACGTAAATGAACTTTCAATCCTTCAATACAATGTCCGCCACGATGGTGTTTATATTGACAAGTCGTTACTAAATGCGGCTTTTATAGCTTCCCCGCTGGAAACCTGCGAGGGCGCACCCGTTCAGTTTACAGACCTTTCAACAGGAAACATTATTTCGTGGGATTGGAGTTTTCCCGGCGGAACTCCTGCAACCTCTACGGATCAAAATCCTGTTGTAACATACGACAATACGGGTATCTATGACGTTACACTTACCGTTTCGGACGGGACCGACAGCGATGAAATAACGAAATCCGGCTATATAAAAGTGGTTTACCAGCCCGATGTCCCTTCCATTCCCGAAGGACCGGAGTACGTAATAACCTCAAATAATCCTTTTTCATTTTATGAAACATCCTCGGTAAATGCAGAAGAGTTTATCTGGGAGATGACCCCCGATTCAGCGGGTATTTTGGTGGAAGCCGACACCATTAACAAAGCAAAGATATTCTGGGATCAGACTTTTTCGGGGACGGTGGAATTGAAAGTGAAAGCCGCCAACGTTTGCGGTGAAAGTGAGTTCTCAGGATCATTGACAATTGCGGTGAACCTTACCGGAGTCCCCGAACGGCTGAATACCGGCTTTTCAATCTTTCCCAATCCTGCAAACAATTTGTTTACAATACATTATCCCGGAAACAATCTTAATTCATCTAAAAGTATTTTTATATATGATATTTATGGGCAGGTTGTAAAAGAGATCAATTTCCCTGCAAATACCGAATTGTTAACTGTTAACGTCAGTGATTTAAATAAAGGTATATATCTTATTAAAGTAAAAACCGGCAATATGAGTTTGGGGAGTGAGAAGGTGCTTGTGAAATAAAACGGAAATCTGTTTTTACCACTCCCTGCTTAAAAATTCCCGAAGATGCATATGCCTGATACCTTCATAACTATTCCCCCGGAATTCATCCATCGAAATCACATATTTCGGATAGTTGTCTTTTATCTTTAACATATTACCATATTCCCTTTGAATGGTATTTTGTCATTTATATATTACAAAATCAATTTGTTTTTACAAATCGTACATCATCACACTGTGATCCCCATCTGCCTCATCAAAATTGTAGCATTCATATTTTGCGACACTCCGGGGCGGAGTTTGTAGTCGAAAGTGAGTTTGTCGTTTGTAATGTCAACCTCAAAACATCTGTTTTTGATGTTTCCCGGAAACAATTTTTCCAGAATACCAAGTGCTACATCGTGTGTTGCGATAATTCCCGTTGCTCCGTATTGAATTAACTGCTTTAAAAGGGCCTCCGAACCGGTATGTTTGTCTTTTGAGTTCGTTCCCTTCAATATCTCATCAAGGATAATAAATATCTCCTTTCCCGATTTTATCTCATCTATGATTCTCTTCAAACGCTTCAACTCGGCATAGAAGTACGATTCGTTTTCAGTCAGGGAGTCGGAGGTGCGGATGCTTGTAAAAAGCTCAACGGGTTTAAACACAAAGCTTTCGGCACACACCGGCGCTCCCGTCATAGCCAGAATAAGATTCACACCGACGGTTCGCAGATAAGTGCTCTTGCCCGCCATATTTGCACCTGTGACAATTATAAACTCTCCTTTCGCAATATTAACATCGTTGCCGACAAGCTGTTCCCTTTTTATAAGCGGATGTCCAAGATTTTGGGATCTTATTGAAAACTCTCCGTCAAGAATTTCCGGGAAGATATAATCATCATTATTGAAATAGTAGTTTGCAAGGCTGTTAAGTGCATCCATCTCGGCAATCACATCAAACCATTTTTCAACATTCTCCCTGTTTTTCTTTTGCCAACTCTCAAGACGCATCATTTGCAGGATATCCCAAAGAAAAAGTCCATTCAGGAAAGCCCAGGCTATCAGATTCATCCTGTGATCAAGAGCGTTCAGTATTTTCGACAGCTTTTTAATGCTTTTGCAAGAGGATTGACTGTCTGCCATCAGACTCATCTTTAGCTCATTAACCAACGTGGAATTTACTTCAAGGTTCTCAATTTCGGCAAGCAACAGTGAATAATTATTAAGTATTGCCGAGGTTTTGCTTACCATCTCATGCCTCCGGTTTGTACGACCGCTAACGCCACCTGCAATTCCCCAGGGTATAAGTAACCAAATCATAAAAAGCTGAAACCCAATATGGCCGGTTGAAAGCAATACCGACAATAAAACCGTAATAAGTGGAATGATAAAAACAAGTATTTTGTAAACGGGATTAGAAAACAGCGGCTCCCGTTTTATCCAGTTTACAATACGTTGCCTTCCCGTACCGTCATCATCAAGTGTAAGGCCCGTGGCTCTGAATTTTTGTCTCCGGTCAAGTTTCTCTTTAAGTTCTGCCACAGCTTCCTGCCGCTTTAAAATGACCTCTTTATCCGATTCCGGCTTCAGCAGCCATCCCGCAAGTTTTTCATATCCGGGATGAGTGGCAGACCTGTCAAGAAACTGAAAAACCGAACGTTTCCCGAAAATATCAATGTCGTTGACGAACGGATGGTCGGGATTGTTGAACTCTTTTCCGTCCCTGAACTGACCTGTTTCTCCTTCGAACGCTTTTAATTCATCCTCATTGACTTTAATGAAAGCCTGATAAAGTCTCTTTTTATTAAGTATTTCCGAATGATATTTCACAATGAAGACAAAGGCCAGAACAGTTGATACTAAACTGATTACGACACCCGGCACGGAGCCGGACGCGGCAAATATGTAAATAAAAATAATTCCGGAAAGAAAAACCGCAAGGCGCAACAGTGACAATTGCCTGCCTCTTTTACGGCTTTGTCCGAAAAGTGTCTCATACTTTTCAAGTAGTTCTTTGTATATCTTTTTTTTATCTTGCTTCATACCCTCAAAAATGGACGGCAAAGGTAAACTTAATACCACTAAAACACAATACCACAAAAGGTTATTAATTCAACTTTCTCAAGTAAAATATTATGGATGCAATAGCCACGAATGCACGAATAAAAATAATAAATAATGTCAAATTTTACTTTTTTACCTTTAGTAAAGAAAGGAAGAAATTCATTGTACTCAATTACAAAACATATATAATTCGTGTATTCGTGGCAAACATAACCACTTGCGAAATTTAAGTTATTTACTGCTATACCCTGTGATTTTTTTAGAACTTTTTTCGTGGGTTTTGAGTTTTTGTGGTAAAAATTTATACAAAAAAACGGAGCCTGTGAACACAGACTCCGCCAAACCCAAAAGAATCGAATTATGAAAAAATTAATCAACTATAATGTATGGAGGTAATATAGTTGACATTTTAACTTCCCTGAAATTAATCAGGTTTTGCAAAAGTATATCAAAAATGATTTTTCCGTATGCTAATTTCCGTTTTTAACAGTTTTTTAACACTCTATCTAACTATAAACTTTCCCTGTGTGAAAAATTTACCGTCAGAAAGTCTGTAAGTATAAAAACCGGGTGCAAAGTTCTTCCTGTCCAGCAAAATCTTATGGGTACCCTTTTCCATAAAAATATTATTGAGAAGCGTTATTTCCCTTCCGTGAACATCCGATATTGATAATGATACGGTACTTTTTTGTGACAAATAAAATTTCAAAACCGATATATTTGTTAGAGGGTTGGGATATATTTTAACATTGAAAGTGCTTGCCTCTTTTCCGTTATAAAAAACACCGGTAGTAAGCGGATTAAAGGTCACTCCGTCAATCCAAAGTTCAAATCCGTAATCCCAGGTATCGGCATGTATCTCTACATAGTTGATATCATCAAAAGATATGTCACCGAAGGCGGTTCTTGCCCAGGGCCAAACACCTGCAAGGGGCATTCTTATCTCTTTCCATTGGCCTATTGAAGGATTGAGGATGGTAGAAGCCGAGGCCGAAAAATTGTAATAGTTACCGCAATAATCGCCGAGTACCACATTACAAAACTGAAATCCATATTGGGAGTTATTAACGGACTTGATCCAAAAGACAAGAGTATCCTGCTCCGTCAATGCCCACGAAGCAATGGAATCACCGTCAGGCCTGTACATTACCCCGATATCCCATCCGTTGCCGGTTGCAACATGCACGGAAGCCTCTCCCTTAACCTTTTCGGTATAATCCCATTCCACTGTAGTCGGAACAGTATCCCCGTACCCCCAGCAAGCTTCGGGATATGCGTACCATACGGCATCAGGCTCTGCCATATCCTGCGGATGATCGTATTGAAACTGAGGGTCTTCGCCCGGCAAAAAAGGTTGCCATAACACCTCACCGTAAGCCGGGTCATCTTCCTTATCGAATATTTTACAGGCAATAATTCCCGTGTCGTCAACAATGTAGCCGTTGTCGTATGCGCGAATATCATCCGTTGACCTGTTTTCGATATGATAAACCGCGGTATTGTAAAATTCGTTGTAAATCAAGGTGTCGTTTTCAGCATCACCGGTAATGTATATCCCGTTCCGGTTATTGTTTATCGTGTTTGAAACCAATGCCGTCTGTTCCGTATTGTCCAGCGAAACTGCAACCCCGTTTCCTTCAATGTTATTTCCGGCAATCATATAATCCTGCGAGTATTGATCCTGATAGGGCGGTATCGGGTCGCCTTCCCAAAGCAGGATACCCGTGGGATTATACTTTATCTCATTATTTTCCATCAGGTTATTAAACCCGCGGTCAATGGCAATTCCGGCATATTGATTCCCGTTGATTTCATTGAACCTTACGATTGAATTGAAAGAGTATCCGAGCCACAGTCCGTAATGGCTGTAATTGCAGTTATTATATTCAAAAACGTTCCCGTCGGCAAAAGTTGCTTCTATTGCGTTATGCGGCGAGTATGAACATTCGTTATATCCGAAATAGTTGTTGTTGGGAATTTGCGAATACTGAAACTGCCCAAGGAAAATACCGTCGCCCGAAAAAGAAAAATCATTGTATGCAACATAGTTTTCATTGGAGACAATCAACAATATTGCAGCACAATCGCTGGGGTCGGTGAAAGGACGGTTAACATGAGAGCAGTTATTATTTTGAATATTACAAGTATCGGTAAAATACATTCTGATCCCGAAGGAGGTGTTCCACGAAAAGTCATTATTCTGAACCGATATGCTGTCGCAATGATAAAGGGCAACACCGTCGTTCTGAAACTTCATATTGTTATCAAATATCTGAGCCTTGCCGGACTGATACATCATCACACCTCCGCCGAGAGCATTCTGATAATCTGTCCAGATACTTATCCAGCCGGTGGAATCAACCTTATTCCACGAAAAATCATTGTCATTTATCTGAATATGATCCGAATTGGTTATGTAAACCGCATAATAGTAATTACGTACCGCATCAAAATGTCTGATCTTTATGTTTGAGGAGTTATTGATCTTTATCATATATCCCTGGTAGTTTGTACCGTCAACGGTTACACCGTCACCGTCAATAATGATATTTTCCTTGCCGTCAATTTGAATAAGCCCGTCATTCCCCATATCGGGTATGGTGTAATTTCCGGGGTTTATCATTATCCAAGAATTACTTTCTATCTGCATATTGTCGGTAAGATCAACATAAGTTTGTGAAACAGATAACAATGAAAATACCGGAACCAGTAAAAAAATGAAAAATAAACTCTTTTTCATAACAGCAGTTTTAAATGGTTTATACCGAAAGAAAATAGGTTTGCAAAAAGCAAACTTGTTTTCTTTCGAGTATTAACTGGTTCTAAGCAGCTTTGTGTTGCCTGTCTGACGACAAAGGCAGGCAAACCTGATAAGAACCAGTTTACGTGGCGAAGATAGTAAAAATCTCAAACTTAAAAAAGTGGGATAGAAATATTCTTATTACTTTTGCAAAAATTTAAAAATCAAACAATTAAAATATGAAAAAAATTGTTTTTATCCTATTGTCAGTTGTTTTTATTTCCGGATTTGAATTTGCACAATCCGAGTCAATTAATGAAATCATAAATAAAAAGGTTAATGCAGGCCGTGAAAAAAAATCCGTGTCAGCCGACGGAATTATTCTTTATGCTCAGGAAGTCTTGACAAAATATTATGAGTTAAACGATTATAATCCTGCCTGGAGTGATAAAAAGAATTTCAATGAAGTTATTTCCATTCTTGAAGACTCATATAATGAAGGTTTAATGCCTGATGACTATCATTTGAACAACATAAAAAAGCTGATAGAGGAGGTAAAAAGCAATCCCGACCCATATAAACTTGCAGATCTTGATATGTTGATGACCGATGGCATTTTATTATATGCATCTCATCTCATTTTGGGTAAAGTTGATCAGTCGAAGATAAGGCCCGGATGGGATGTACCGTCTAATAAATTACCCGGTAATGGTGATAGCCTGCTCTATTCAACACTTAAAAATAAAAATCTTTCGGAAGTTATTAATTCCTTTAAGCCGAATAATTTCATGTACGATTATCTGCGAAAAGGTTTAAAAAATTATAGGGAACTTGCAAAAAATGGTGGTTGGCCGGAAATTCCCGATGGTGATGTGCTTAAACCGGGAGCAAAGGATGACAGGATACCTGTTATCAGAAAATATCTTACTATTACAGGTGACCATCCTTCATCTTTTAATATCGAAAACGATACTGTTTATGATTCAATTATGGTCAATGCCGTTAAGAAATTTCAATTCAGACATAACCTCAATCAGGATGGAGTTATCGGCAAGGGAACGCTGGCAGCTATGAATATACCTGTAGAACAGCGGATTGCCGAGATAAGAGTGAATCTGGAAAGAGCAAGATGGGTGATGCATCATCTCCCTGACGACTTTCTTGTTGTTAATATTGCAGGTTATAATATCAGAAGGCTGAGAAATGATTCAATCATCTACTATTCAAGAGTGATCGTTGGAAAGCATTATCATGAAACACCTATTTTTAAAGGGAAGATGAGATATATAATTATTAATCCCACCTGGACACTGCCATATTCAATTGCAACCAAGGAAACTCTGCCCAAATTGAAAAAAGATCCGGGTTATCTCGCCAGAAAAAATATGGTAATAATGGATAGAAGCGGCAGAGAAATTAACCCTTCAACAATAGATTTCAGTAAACTTTCGGCCGGCAATTTTCCATATACAATAATGCAAAAGGCTGGTCCTCATAACGCACTTGGTCAGGTAAAGTTTATTTTCCCCAATGAATATTCCGTATATCTTCACGACACACCGGCAAGAAGTCTCTTTGCAAACGAAAAAAGAGCCTTTAGCCATGGCTGTATCAGGCTTGAAAAAAAATGGCAATTGTTAATAAACCTTATAGACGAACCGGATGTGTGGAATATGGGAAAAATTAACGAAATTCTGGCTTCAGAGAAAACTACGAGAATAAACCTTAAAAAACCCATTGATATCATATTGTTATATTGGACAGCCGGAGCCGACAGACAAAACAATTTATATTTCAATAAGGATATTTATGACAGAGATCCTGCCGTTTTAAAGGAATTGAATAAACCCATTGAGTATAAAAAGTCATAAAATAAATACCGCTGCAAGACGTTTAACCGTTTTTGATTTCAATATTTTATGATGAAAAATAGTTTTCTGATAACAAGTTTTATTGCACTCTCGGTTCTGGTTCTGTCAGTTAGAGCATTTCCGGGAAATATTAAATATAAAATAGGTAATGAGAAAGAGATAACCCTGAAACGTTTTTTTTATCCCGTTATGCCGGGCAAAACAGTAGAACTTGATGTTGAATCCGACAATATTGATAATCTATCAATTTCTGTAACCAATGGTAATGCAATACCCGAATCTTCGGGGAAGTGGATAATTAAAGCCCCGTCGAAAAGTGGTGAGTATGAGCTAACTATCGCAGACAATACTTCCGGGCAATCGGCAATAATCACAATTTTTGTTTTAGTACCGGCTTCAAAAATGAAAGGGGAATATCTTAACGGTTACAGAATAGGAATTTATCCAGAGAAATATAAGGGAAGAGACAACTACAAAAAGCCTGACGGATTTATAGAAGTTACCGAAAAAAACAAAGATATTTACATAACTCCGCATTTTCAACTGAAACAGTTTTTGTGCAAACAAAGTTCGGGCTGGCCCAAATATATACTGCTCAATCCGAAACTGCTCCTGAAACTGGAGTATCTTGTCGGTGAGCTGCACAAAGAGGGAATTAATGTAAGTACCTTGTTTATTATGAGCGGGTACAGAACGCCCTATTATAACAAGTCCATCGGGAATGTAAAGTTCAGCAGGCACGTTTTCGGAGACGCTGCCGACATTTATATTGATAATGATAATGACGGAATTATTGATGATTTGAACTATGACGGAAAACATACAATGGCTGATGCCGAAGTGATAGCAAAAATCATTCGGCAAATGGACAATACTCCCGGAAATAAAGAATTGATTGGCGGTATGGGAAAATATAAAAAAAACTCCGCCCATACATATTTTATTCACGTTGATACGCGGGGATATAAAGCGAGGTGGTAGAGTGAATTTTGTTAAAATAAAAAAAAGACAATTATCATATTACAGAAACCGACAACCAATTGATACTGAAAATCAGAATGTGCTCCTTCTTTTAAAGAGCATTAAATGAACAGCTTTACAAACCTTCTAATAAACAATATGTTATCTAAATATTTTTCGGATTAAGTAATCAACTGTTCTTTGCGGCAAAAGCGACATAAACGTTATTGTTTTGTTGCGGTTGATATTGTAAACCCTTTTGGGATTAGATGCGGCAAGAGCCTTTTTTACAATAGCGGCAACTTCACCGGGCTCAACGGTCTTTCCCACGTTATTTATTGCTTTGTCAATAAACTTTCTCAAAGGCACCTGATATTTGCTGTTTTTCACGTAAGTATTAACTTTCATTATCTTATCAAGCATTTCCCCGGTCATTTCCGAAACCGGATGAATAAAATATATTCCTGCATTGTTTATCAGATACTTAACCGTTACACCCAGGTTATCAAGCTCCGATTTCACCTTTTTTATCGAATCCTCCGAACCCACATCCATAGGAAATGACAAAACCCTCTTTTTATTTTTAAACGAAGATATTATATTCTATTCCACTCTCAATGCCAATGATTCCTCTACTTTTTTGCATAGCATTTCATCAATGGCAGGACAATAACCAAGGTATTTGCAATAAGGTTGGGTATATTTATCAAACAGTATTGTGAACGGTACTGTCGGGATGCTCATAGCACGCATAAACTCTTCATTTTTGTCAAAATAAACATCAAACTCAATATCATGACCATAAATAAAAGTCCTGACCTGATCCATATTTCCTGTGTTATCAACACAAACAGCAACTACCCTTACCCCTTTATCTTTGAGCTTTCCGACAAACACATCATTCAGGTCAACGAGCTCATTACAACATTTATCATCATAGGTTTTCCAAAATACCATAATTGTCGGCATCGAGTCATTTACAATTCTTTGAGTTGACAACTTAATTCCTTCCAGAGTGTAAAGATTAAAATCGGGAAGGATTTCCTGTGACATTAAATGTCCGGTGAAGATTATTAATGCCGTGATTGTGGTTAACAAACGTGTTTTCATAATTGTAGATTTTTGTGATTAATGGTTTCTAATTCCTTTTATACAAAGATACAATATTCTTTATCGAAAAGCAAAAAAAATACGTAAACGTAGGGGTTTAGCCGGTAAACGGCAGGAGTTATTTATTATTCGCAGAGAAAAAGTTTGATTTGAAAGATAAAAAAAGTACTTGTTTTCAGTGAAAATTTATAATTTTATTGCCAATTTAAAACAACTATAGCATACTGCCGGGATTAGGATTTCTAAACCTGACACCTTCATTTATTTGTGGCATTTTAAATTTTCAAATGGTACGGAAACTTATATATCTCCTTCTTTTTGGCTTTATGGCTTACCCGCTCTTTTCGCAGGAATACAGTTACAGACACTACACTGTAAAGGATGGGCTTGTTCAAAATCAGGTATTATCTGTTTTTCAAGATAGTAAAGGTTATATCTGGCTTGGTACAAAGGGTGGCGTAAGCCGGTTCGACGGTAAAGAGTTTTATAACTACACTATCAATGACGGTCTTATGTCAAATATTATTAAGGATATATTTGAAGATGAAAAAGGCCGTATCTATTTTTGCTCAAAAGCAGGTATATCGAGACTTGAAAACGGAAAAATAAAAGTTGTTTTAAGAGCCGACACAATCAGTCCTTTCAATTATAGCCTGATTATTACAAAGTTCACTGAAACGGAATTTTTAATTACTACGAACTCCTTAATGCCGGTATTAATTGAAAAATATGATTCTGCAATCATAAAACGCTTTTACGATTTGAGTAAAATGGGGATCAAAAATATAGTGAAAATAAAGGATAGCGAATATTTTGTAAGTTGTAAACACGGAAAAATATTTCATATAACCGAAAACTCTGTAACGGTGGTAAAAGAAGGGTCTCAAGCCCTACTCAAAAAAGGCAAAGCAGGTAATATTTATTCATATAATAACCATAAAATATACAAGTATAACCCGAAAGATAATACTTTCCATTTAGTCTGTCATTATAAGGACAGGATTATTGACCTATTTGATATTGATAAAAAAGGGCGACTTTATTTAGCTGAAAACAAAAAAAAATTGATCTTGCTTGACGATAGCGTTGGAGTATATTTCAAAAAGAAGTTTAATTATATAAACCGGATTTTGATTGATCGTAACGATAATCTTTGGATAGCTACGGAGACGGGGTTTTACAGAAAGATTAACGATGCATTTGAAAATTTCACACCTGAATGCAAAGCAAATGAATATATCTGGTCAATAGTTGAAGATAAGAAAAACAATATTTGGTTTGCATCTTACGGCGACGGACTTACTGTTTTTGATGGAAAACAAATAAAAAGGGTAACAAATTATAAAAATGTTTATTCTTTATTTAACGGAAGATACTTCTATACCGGAGCCATAAAAGCAAGTAATAACTCTTTATATTTCCCCGTAAAAGAAGACGGTGTTCTTAAATATGACAATACCGGATTTTCAATTTTAAAAGGTTTTCCTAAAGGCTCCGTACTTGATGCCTATGAAGATACTATTAACGGGCGGTTTCTTTTTGCCTCGACCAGGGGACTGGTAATAGTGGATCAAAATAAAAAGCCTGTGGTAATAAAAGAGGATTTTGATAAAAACATTAATTTCATAAAAACAATTGCACAAGATAAATACGGGCGTTACTGGCTTGGAGGAGAGTACACATTAACAATATATGACGGAAAAAATTTCATAAAGTTCCCAAACGAACAATTTAACTATAATCATGGTGCAGTATCAATCTTTATGGATGACCGGAAAAACATGTGGCTTGGCACAACATCGGGATTGTATTTTTTTGATTATAAGAGATTCAGTAAAATCGGTCAAGACATCCTTACTTCACAGGTCTCTTCCTTCACGGAAAGAGGTGATTCAAAATTGATAATGGGTGTTAACTATGGCCTGGCGATATTAGATTTGAAAAGATTCTATAATGATTCGACTGTAAATATTGAAATACTGGATGAGTCGAAAGGTTTTTTAGGTTTCGATTGCATAAGAAACGGAATATTAAAAGATTATGAGAACAATATCTATGTAGCGGCTTCCGACAGAGTTGTTAAGTTTTATCCTGAAAAATTAAAAAAAGATACAACAAAACCCAAGGTCGTTATTCAACAAATATTTGTTTCGGCACCGGAAAATGAAATTGTTGATACAATATACGACTACAAAATTCCTGATACGGCAATTACTTTGGAATACTTTCAGAAAAATTTACGCATTGATTTCCATGCTATTCATTTTTACGCACCTGAAAAAATAATATACAAATACAGGCTTGAAGGATATGATAAAAACTGGTCAAGAACTACCTCCGAGAGATATGCCTCATATACAAACCTGCCACCCGGCAAATACTCATTCAAAGTAATGGCAAGGAATGTGGACGGAATCTGGGGTGACCTTGCAGAAGCGTCTTTTGAAATTATTCCCGCATTCTGGCAAACTTTATCCTTTAAAATATTTATCAACATATTGATTATTTTACTTTTTCTGACTGCCGGATACCTGATATTGAATTACCGCAGAAAACGTCGTGAGCAACAGCAAAAAACAGAAAATCAACTATGGGAACTTCAACTAAAGACAATACGCAGCCAGATGGATCCGCACTTTACGTTCAACGCTCTTAATTCAATAAGTTCGGCAATATATAACGAGGACAAAGAGATGGCATACCGCTATTTTGTCCAATTTTCAAAGTTGTTGAGGACATCACTGGAATTTTCTGATAAAATCTCAAGAAGCCTTGAAAGTGAAATTGATTTTACACGAAACTACCTTGATATTGAAAAAATAAGGTTTAAAGACGATTTTCATTTTACTATTAATGTCAATAAAGATGTAAATCTCAAAATGACTGTACCGAAAATGATAATCCAAAATTATGTTGAAAATGCCGTTAAACACGGTTTAAAAAACAATAGTGGAAATAAGGAGCTAAAAGTTAATGTAATCAAACTTGATAATCAGATAGATATTATCATTCAAGACAACGGTATCGGAAGGATTAAGGCATCACAAAATAAACAATTCAGTACCGGAAAAGGGCTGGCCATTATGAGTAGCATTTATAACCTCTACTACAAAATATATAAAATCAGTATCAGACAGGAAATAGAAGATCTTTACGATAAGAACGGTAATCCTGCAGGCACAAGGGTTATTATAAGTGTTCCCATAGAAAAATAGTTCCATTCTGGAAACAAAAAAAGCGATACCACAAGGATATCGCTTTAAAATATAATCAATGATTTTTTAATTTACTGTTATTTTTTTCGTCATAAGTTCATCACCAATTTTAAGACTGACAAAATAGATACCCGAATTAAAATTACCGGCATCAATTTTTACAGAGTGGCTGCCTGCATTTAACATTTCGGGCTTACTACCGAATACAACCTTACCCGTAATATCATATACTTTCAATTCCACATTGTCAGATTTGTTCATTGAGAAACTAACATTAGTATAGTCTTCAAACGGATTTGGGAATATGCTGAAAGAATCTTCGGTGCTTAGTGATTCCACACCGGTACCAAGCACACCAAACTGTACCAGTTCGTTGCTTCCTTCAAAATCAGTGTTAAAGATAATCTCAGTACCGTCGCCACCGGTCAGCCTGTAAAATCCGGCACCTGTAAGTCCGTCACCACCGGCATCATTGATCTCAAATGTATAACATCCGTTATCGGTAATAAAGAGCGTATCTTTTATAAAAGCATTGGGGGTGGAATAGGGCCCGTGACTAAAAAGAACCTGTCCTTCCGAATCTTTACATTCCCAGGTTATCTCCTGTGGGTTGTCGTCAAGTTTTATGAACAGAAAGATGTAGGGAACTGTCTGAACAGCAGAGGTGAAGGAAGTGGCAATAGTATCGTTTGAAGTGTCCTCATCATCATTTCCGTTAGGATCTGTAACGTAAACTACCAGGTCGTTATCATCCTGAATTTCAAATGAAAGCGGGGGTAACTGTACATCCTCCGTAGCCTGAAATGCAAGATCACCTGTCCAGGCATAAGTCTCGGAAGCTTCACCGTTTACAACATAATTGATATTCAGTGATGTTAAACTCTGTGCTCCCTGGTTCGAAATAGTTACAAGGGGTGCTACATCACCGGCGCAATTAGTTACAGGTACCATATCCATATTTTGTATGGCTGCATTGTTTGTTGTCAACGGAACTATATCAAGTACCGGAACTTTTGTTGCCTGAAGTATTTCTTTTGAGGAGTTATCCTGAATAAATGCTATAAACTCACAGTTCTCAAGATTCCAGGAAGGATCCATACTGAAATTCAGAGTAACCGTTTGCATCGGATTAGATGAAAAATCAACATCAGTACCGTTTGCATTAGGAACAAACATCCTGGTTACAAAATTGTATGTAGTACCCTGATATTGAAGTCCCGACTCGTTTATAGCAAGATGAGCCACTAAATTGGAACTTGAATTCGGTACAACATTTTCCATAGTTAGCACTACGGTGTAATCAAGTCCTTCATTCATGCCGTTTACCAAAATAGTAAAATCCGAAGGTATCGCAATTCGCTGGTTATATTTTGAAACAAATGAATTATAAGTACTAGAACCACCACCCAGAACACTTAATACTCCGTCGAAAATGGATTCCGGAATTCCACCTATTCCGTAATAGCTTATCCTTGCCTGGGAATATTGGTTTGTAAAACCTGAATAGGATGAAGATACGTGATGTTCGAGTACGGCAACATCAAAACCGTTTGCTATCATATCGTCAGCCGCTGCTGCTGCATATGGACAGTAAGTTCACCAAGTGGCCGTGCCGATCTCAATAACAACTTTATCCCGTGGAACCGTCTGCGAGAAAGCAACAGTTGCAACAAGGGCAAAAACAAATGCAAGTAATTTTCTTTTCATAAATACAAATATTTAGGTTAAAACTAATTGTGAAAGTGGCAAATATACAAAAAACTGAATATATTAAAAGAAAAAAATAATTTAGATTGAATCTAAAAAACAAAAAGCTCCACCCATAAGGGTAGAGCTTTTTGTTTTTAGCAAGTTCAAATTATTGTATAATTACTTTTTTAACAATTGAATGTTCATCGTTTTCAATATATAAATAATATAGCCCTGCCTTAACATCAATATTAAGCGGGACACTCCTGTTGTTATTAATTTTAACATCATCAATAGTGTAAACCGTATTTCCAAGCGAATTGAGGATTTTGATATTCACCGGATCATTAATTTCGGCATCAATATCAATTGTAAAATCTCCGGTATTTGGATTGGGGAATACGGAGATTTTAGAGCTAAGATAATTATCATCAATTCCGAGACATTTGATAGTCAGCAACATATCATCGCTAATAGCTTCACAAACCCCATTTCCGGATGCAGTCATTGTCAATGTTACCTCTTCAGCATCAATATCATTGGGACCGGGAGTGTAAACCGGATTCATAACCGTTGCATCGTCAAAAGATCCGTCACCGGATGTTTCCCATAAAATATCGTTATAGTTTTCGGCAAGAGCATCGGAAATAGTGTAAGTTTGTCCTTCACAGATGTCGTGGTCATCACCGGCAAAGGTTTCGGGTGCTGCCGTTACCGAAACAACCAATGTGTCGGTCACTGTACCGCAGGGTGCATATCCGTTAACCGTCATTATCAGGGTTACTTCACCATTTGAAATATCGGTTTCGCCTGCAACATACTCGGGAGTAACCAAAGTGTTGTCATCAAATGTTCCATCGCCTGTTGTTGTCCATATAATTGATTGATAGTTTTCCGCCAATGCATCAGGAATAAACGAATTACTGCAGGCTTCAAGAGTATTACCTGCCTCAGCGACAGGAGCATAATGAAGCGAGAGTGTCAAATCATCACTTGAAGTCTGTCCGGAGCCGGTAGCAGTCAAGGTAAGGACAACCGAGCCGGACTGATAATCTTCCTCACCCGGAATATAAACTGTTGCCGGGTCGGTTACATCCTCAAAGGTTCCTGTTCCCGATGTAGCCCATTCAAAAGTAGCCGAAGGAGAACCGAATCCTTCACAATTGAACACTTCATTTTCGCAAAGGGAAGCATCATCACCTGCAAAAGCCGTAACAGTGACAGGATCCGGCAGATAGATCATATCAATCCATCCGCAGTCGCTGCCGCTTGAGGTATTTGCACTTTTGATGTAAGCCCATTTAAAAGTATGTTCTCCCGGAGAAATGTTGTAATAAGTAACCTGTGTCCAGTCAATTTCACCCGACCACTGTGCTTTGACGGTATTGTCAACATAAAACTTCAGCTTATCATAATTTTGCTGTGATGAGACTTTGTAGTAGAATGAAATTGTACCGTTCTCTCCCACAACATAATTAATTGAAAGTGCGGTATTTTCTCCGTCACCTATGGCACCTGTCTTAACACAATATGTTCCTTCGTAAGGCGACTCTTCCGAAATTGTCCAGTCGGCATCGCCGGATGTTTGCCAGTCATATTTAGTCATATCGCCTGTCTCCCAGTCTTCGGAAGCAAAGCCGATATTTTGTGAATAGACATTGTCAACGATAAATCCCAAAGATTGAGCCTTATATTGCAGCAGATATGCAGTTCCATTGGGTGCATTTGCATCGGCGGTAATTGTAAATTCCGCCGTTTTGGTTGAACCAATTGCAATTACATTCATATCGTAAGTATTGTTTTCCATTGTTATAAACGGAGATGTTGCCGTAAGCATACCATGTGTAGTCAATGCAAAGGAAGAGCCGTTATTTGTTGTTTCTATCTTTACAACGGCAGTTTCACCGGGGTCAAGTCTTCCGTTATTGTTTCCTTCTGAGTCATCAATTATGAAATCACCTATTTCCAAAACAGGTGAAAAGGCATTGATACTGAACTGAGTCTCCCAGGTATTGTCTCCGTCTGTTGAAGTCAAAGTAAAGAGTACGGAATGCAAATCCGGAATATCGTTATGGACATACCAGGAAAAGCCGTTCTCAATGGTTACCAGTGCACCCGATGAAATATTTCCGGCAACCTCATTGTCATCTGTTATCGTAATATACGGATCATCTGAAGAAAGCATAACCGAAACATTTTCAGCAAGTTCAACTCCAATATTTTTCAAAGTAACCGTAAGCTCAATATTCTCGTCCGGATTCATATCCCCATTTACAAGAACACCATCATCAGTTATATAATATGAATCCTTAACGATATACGGCCCGGTCGGAGGAAGAACCTCCACCTGAGATTCATAGCGATAGTAATTTTGTTTTGTAACGGTAACAATAATTGTACTTTGCGGCATTTGTGATTCAATGGGAATTGCAATTTGAGATCCTGTTCCTTCTCCGGTACCAATAATTTCACCATCAACGGTTAAGGCTATCAAGGAGCCTTCGTCGGCAGTAATTTCAAAAGAGGTCAGTCCCGAGAAGAATATGGGTTCGTGAGTTACAGTAAGAAGCTGCGGGACTTCAGAGTAAACCGTTGTAAAAGCATCACCCAGCATATGAAAAAGGTTGTAGGTAACTTCTTTATTTCCGGAGTTGTACGGCCAGCTTGACTGTTGCAGGAAATATTTTCCGGCAGCACTTGCAAAAGCAGGTAAAACGCCCCTGGAATCCGGTGTGGTTCCGTAAGTCGGCAAAAAGTCAGGCCACATATTGTCATAGCAACCCCAAACATAAGTATCGTTAACAAAGGAGTACGAAACTTCCGAAGCTGCAACAATGGCCAGTGCTCCAGCATTATTTCCACCCGAAGTACGTTGTAAGAATTTTTCGGCAAAGCAATCGCTCGACAGATTGTACTTTCCCGTAAGACAGTTTATTGACCAAATAAACGTGAGGTCGGTATTATTTAGACTGTTGATATTACTACTTCCGAAAGAGGGCTCACCCCAGCCTTGCTCATAACCGTGGTCACGATGTTGAAGCATAAATGCTCCGCTGTTTATGGCATTTACTACGTCGCTTGCACTACCGTACCATGTACAGTTTACCTGTCCGGGAGTAGCCGGAATATAGCCGAGACCATTAGGTCCGAAAGTATTTACCACTGTACTCGTATTTGTTGCAGTTGACCATGGATCGCTGTTAGGATTACCCTGATATGTTTTATTGATCCTGACTGTGCTTTTACCTTGTTCATTTTCCCAGAAACCGGCAACAGCTTCGGAGCAGATTTGAAACCATCTCTCGGTCTGGAAACCGAGGGCTGTGATGGGATGATTATAAAAATATTCGCTTGTCGGCGGATTTCTTTCATAATTAAGAAACTTGGTTACTTCAATTTCCAGTTCGGATGTATTTCCGGCAGGTATTCTTGCAAATACAATATCCGGCATTTTATTGTTAGTTACGTCCGCATAAATATTATCGGAAGCACAATAGTTATCCCAAATGGGAGCCATAATATTCATATCCCCGTTGGAACCGTAATCACCGATAAGAAGACAGGCTGCCGGTGGAATGTCCCAGGTGTTGTAAGCATCATTAACATAACTTTCAATGGCATTGACATTGTTTCCTCCAACCTCATCAACAGTAACAACTTTTGTAAGTATTCCCTGCTTCGTCCTGAATTCTTTAATTGAGTCGGCCCAACTTTGATAAGTTGCATTATTTGCAGTTATGATAAGGTATTCACAACCGGTCTCTTTTGTTGCACCTTTATAAAGGTTGTTATAATCAACTTTTGCGAGAGATTCACTGTTGAGGATCATATCTTTCAGCATCGGATCCCACCAGCGACTGCGCAGTCTGTTATCACCAAACTGACCGTTTCCGCCTTCGTAAGTTACTTCAATTTTAAAATCTCTGTAAACAATGAGCTCTTTTGTGACCGGATTATATTGAAACGGAGTAATTCCCAGCATAATAACATCAACACCCCTTATGACATCAGGTTCGGAAAGGATAACCGGATTAGCAGGATATAGCTGATCAGCCGAATATATTTCCTGATCCTTATTGTAATCCAGAGGCCCGTCTTCGGTATCCCAGGGAATTCTCGGTGAAGGGGCAACCTCAACACCGGTGAATTTTTCGGTTCTTGTTGCAATAACTTTTACCGAAGCTTTTGCACCATTAGGAATAGCAATATAGCGGCCTGTTCCCGGCAAATCAGGTGCACCTTCATTATTTGGGAGCATAACGCCAGGAAGCTCGATCTTTGTCATTGCTTCGCCGTTAATCAGGCTGTTTTGTAATCTGAATGAGTTGATTGAATAGTTAATTGTCAATCCCGACGATTTTTGAGTAGTTACGGAAAAGCCTTGCTTTCCCCAACTGTCGTCATACTTCACTTCATCGGCTTTTAAAGCCGTTGCTAAAAAAGTGACTGCCACTAAAAGCAGGGCAGTAAATCTGAAATTTTTAAATGAAATTTTCATAGTTACAAAGTTGAAATTATTTGTATTTATTTATTGAATTATAAGTTTTAATATTTCTGTCTTTGAATCCGTTGTAAGAATTCCGAAGTATAATCCCGGAGGGACATCCTTACCATAACGGTTTTTAGCGTCCCAGGTTACATCTGTTTTTCCGGATGAAAGAGTTTTATTATCAATCAGTGTCCGTATTTCCTGTCCCTCACTGTTTATAATCTTCAGTGTGGCATCAGAGCCCGATTGCAATTCGATACTAATGGTCGTTTCAGTGTTAAAAGGATTGGGGAAAACCGACATACTTTTGTCCGAACTTATATTATCTGCTATTTCATTTCCGGTTACCATACCGTCAAACCAGTTCAGTACCTGTTGCATAAGCTCAACCCTTGTCGAAGGTGACTCTCCGTCCAGCATCTTCCCGAATTCGAATGAGGTTCCTATTGTTTTGTAGTCCCCGGCATCATTGGCAATTCCGCAAATATATTCCGGTTCCTGAGTTTGAAAAACGGCAAAGGCATTACCTTCAGGAGCTAAAGCATAGTGACCGATAGCATTTTCACCATCGTATTCAAAATTAACTCCACCGGTAAATGTTCCCTCTATTCCCTGAATGAACTCATACTGAAACCACGATGTATCCTGAGAAGCTATATTAAAATAGGGATGCACAGGTGTTGCAGGATCTTCAGACCAGGTAATTCTTCCCTCCATATAAAGGTTTCCGCCGTTTAAGAGATATTCTTTGAGTTTATTACCTTCACTATTTGTTAATGTATGTCCTGTAAAATGGATGCCTAAACACACAAAGATATTTTTATACAGATTAAGGTCATCAGGAAACTCCGTGGTATATTCTGAAAATATATCCATGTCATTAAATGTCTCATAAATTCCGGGGCCGGAGTAATTCTTGGTATCCAGATCAAGGATAAGGGCAGTATATCTGCCAATAACAATATAAAAATCACCAAATCCGGTTATTCCCAAATCGGCTGAAATATTAAAATCGAAAACAGACTGAAAACCTTCGGGTGTATCCGGGTCGGCAGTGATAGTATATGTTTTCTGAACAACTAAATTTCCGGAAAGCGTTCCGTATGATTGTGAAGAGTTAGTAACTTCAATATATTCATTATTGCTGATAAGTTCGCCAATGACATTTAATGCATCGGAAGAGCCGTTGTTCCCAACTGTTACCGTTATCTCACCGGTTTCACCCGGTTCAATCCGTCCGTTATTATTTCCGGAAGCATCGGAAACAGAAAAATCAATGAATTCAAGTATGGGAGCATGCGATTTTAAGACAATATGACTTGTCCATATCTCCGCACCATCAGTCGCTTCAAGGGTAAAAACAATATTTTGATCATCGGGAATGTCATTAGCCACATTAAAAGCAAAAGCATCAGTCATGGATATTGTTGCATTAGCCGTCATATTCCCATAAACCTCAGAGCCATCGGTAATTTCAACATATTCATTATCAGCACTCAATGTAGCAGATACATTATCTGCCTGAACCAATCCGATATTCTGAAGTTCTACAGTAAGCATGATCGTCTCACCATAATCCATTTTCCCATCATTGTTTCCGGCCTCATCATTAAGAGTATGCGATTTATAAACGACATACGGAATATCGGGAGACACGACCTCAACGGATTGCTCGTATCTGAAAAAGTTTTGTTTAGTAACCGTCACGAGAATCTCTTCTCCGGGTGTCAGTGGCTGTATGGGAATATCAATTGGCTCACCAGTTGCAATTGCCGAGCCAATCAGTTCGCCATTGAGTGTTATTCCTATTAATGCTGCCGTATCCGCCGTAATTGTTATAAATGACTGTCCTCCAAGTAATACTTCATTTTGCAGAACGGTAAGTTCCTGCGGCATTTCGGAATATACAGTCATAAAGGCATCTCCATGAAGATGGAAAAGATTAACGGTTACCTCTTTATTATCAGGATTTGCAGGCCAACTTGACTGCCACAGGAATATTTTTCCTGCTGCATTGGCAAAGGCAGGCAATATCCCTCTGTATTCAGGATTACTGCCATATTGTGGCAGAAAGTCAGGCCACATATTATCATAGGCTCCCCACACATATGTGTCGTTAACAAAAGAATAGGAAACCTCCGAAGCAGCAACAATTCCGTTACAACCTGCATTTTGTCCGTTATATTTATATCTGTGAAACTTTTCGGCAAAGCATTCACCCGACAGGTTATATTTGCCGGTCAGGCAGTTAACCGACCAGATGAATGTTAAATCAGTATTCGTCAGGCTGCTGATATCACTACTGTGAAAAGAGGGTTCTCCCCATCCGGTTTCACCACCGTGATCACGGTGTTGAAGCATAAAAGAACCCGCATTAATGGCGTCTGTAACATCACCGGCGCTTCCGCTCCATGTACAACCGACCTGTGCAGGGGCAGAAGGTATATACCCGAGACCGTTAGGCCCGAAAACATTTAAGACTACTCCTGTGTTAGATGCCGTTGACCAGGGATCAGTCATAGGATTTCCCTGATAGGTCTTATTGATTCTAACGGTCTCTTTTCCCAGTTCATTTTCCCAAAATCCTGCTACTGCCTCAGAACATATTTGAAACCATCTTTCCGTTTGAAATCCCAGTGCTGTAACAGGGTGCATGTAAAAATACTCTGAAGATGGCGGATTTCTTTCATAATCAATAACCTTTGTAACCATAGTTTCCAACTGTTCCGCATTTTGAGCGGTCATCCTTGCCATCACAATATCCGGAAGATTATTGTTGTTGACATCTCCCCATATATTATCCGAAGCACAATAATTATCCCAGATTGGTGCAATTATCCTGTTCTCGGGATTAGTACCGAAGTCAGCCATTATAAGGCAGGCTGCCGGTGGAATATCCCACGTATTATATGCATCATTCAAATAATTCTCAATTGTGTTGACATTGTTACCTCCAATTTCATCAAGAGTAACAACTTTTGTGAGGATGCCCTGATTTGTACGGAAAACCTTCAAAGAATCAGCCCACTGCTGAAACTCAGCTCCGTTAGGAGTTATTATAAGGTATTCACAACCTGTTTCATCCTTACCCGATGACAATTTGTTATAATCAATAGCAGGGATTGAACTTTCGTTCAGGAAAGCATCTCTGAGAATGGGATCCCACCAACGACTTCTTAACCGGTCATCACCAAAATTACCATTTCCTCCTTTAAACGAAATCATAACCTTTAAATCGCGATAAACAATTAACTGTTTTGTAACCGGATTATATTGAAACGGAGTTATTCCCAAAATAACGGCATCCACTCCTCTCAATTCCGTCCTTTCCGAAAGTTGAAACGGATTATCAGGATAAAAAGCATCCTCAGAGTAAATCTCATAATCTTTTTTGTACTTCAGCGGTCCTTCTTCGGTGTCCCAGGGAATTACCGGTGAAGGTTCAATATCAACATTCTCAAAAATTTCCTTTCTGAAGCTGATAATTGCCAGTTCTGCATTTGCTCCTTCGGGAATTGCAATAAAACGGCTCATTGCCGGAAGATTTGGTGCTCCCTCTGTCCCGGGAAGAAAAACACCGGACAGGGATATTTCCTGAACCGTTTTCCCGTTGAGCAGTTTGTTTGAAATACCAAATGATTCAATTGAAAAATTGATTGTTACGGAATTACTGTTTTGTGAAACCACAGATAATCCTTGTTTCCCCCAGTGATCGGGATATCTGATGTTTTCAGCATTAACAGTAAAGAAAATCGTAATCAGTGTAGTTAACAGATATAGCTTTTTCATAAATTTTTTTTTTAGGATAAAGAAAATTCGTGACTTTTCTTTACCACTTAATCTTAGTCTGTAATATTAATTAACAATTATTTTTTTATTGACTGTAAATCTATCATTTTTAATAATGACATAATACAATCCGGGATTAGTTTCACCAAGATTGATATTAATCTGACCCGAAGTAATATCATTTTTTTCAAACACTACTTCACCAATGGAATTGTACACTTTTACAGATATATTTTTATTAATCGGTTCATTCAAGTTAATTATGAATGATCCGTTGCCGGGATTCGGGAAGATACTGATTTTATTAAGGTTATCTTCTTCGACACCTCCACAGATATCACAATTGATGACAAAAGATTCCGAATAATCACTTTCACCGCAATCGTTAACAGCTTTCACGCTGATTGATACGTCACCTTGCCAATATTGTATATAATTTACAGTTGCAGTGGTTCCGCTACCTGTAATTTCACCTGCATCAGCAGGTTCCAGCAACCATTCGTAGCTATTGGCATTTGTTGAGCCTGTGGTAGTATATTCCTGGACCAGCATGGATGGTAAGTTTGTACAAACTAATTCTTCACCTTCCGGTTTTGCCGGTATTTCAGGAGAAGTACTTACAGTTATGTAATCCTCAATAGTCAACGTACTTGTATTTGATCCGTCGGAAACGGCTAAAGTAACATCGAACGAACCTGAATTGTAATACATTACGGTGGGATTCTCCATTGTAGAGGTTTCGGGTGTTCCACCTTCAAAAGTCCATTCCCAACTTATAACATTGCCTGTTGAGAGATCGGTAAAATCTAAGGTCTCTTCTTCACAAATATCGGTTGCACTTGCAGAGAAAGAAGCTTGCAAAGAGGCATTTAACCCGAAGAAATTCAAATATTCCGCCATCAGTTCGGCTTTTGTGGAAGGAGACGTTCCGTCGGTTAAACCGCCGAATTCGTGGGAAGCGCCTATTGTTTTGTAAGAACCGGCATCATAAGCAACGGCAGTTCCGTAAGAGGGATTGCTATTCTCAAAAACAACGTAAGCAGGTGAGTTTGCACCTATATGATCAATCCAACTGTTATCTCCACTATAATTAAACGACATACCTTCGGTAAAAGTGCCTGTCTGACCTTCTACGGTTAACAGATCACTGCTTCCGTCTTCCTGGGGATCAATATTAAACATCGGATGTACGGCGGTCTGATCATCATAGTACCAGGTATCACCTCCTTCCATATATAGCGAGCCTCCGTTATTTAAAAAATCTGCTAATGCCTGTCCCTCCGTTGCGGAAAGCGTGTGGTTGTCGCTATAAACACCAAGACAAACAAATATGGAGCTGTAGATATCGAGGGATGAAGGAAAAGATGTTGTATATTCAGCAGCAAGTCCGTTGGCCTCTATTGCAGTTTGCATTGCAGGACCGGAGTTATGGTTACCGTCGAGGTCAATTATTACCACCGGTATCTGTCCTATGACAAATCCCATTGTAAAATCATTTGAATATGACCCGCCGTTTGAGGTTACATTGAGATCAATATCGGCAGGCTGTCCCGTAGGAGTAGCTGCGTTAGCCGTAACCGTAAAAGTACCTTCTCCCGTTTCGCTTTGTGCCAGCGTTCCGAATGAGGCGTTACTTTCATCAATTATCAGGTAAGGTGAAGTTGTGGATATCTCACCCGAAACATTTTCCGCAGTAATGTCTCCGTTATTCTTCAAAGTAACGATAATGTCAACCGTTTCTCCCGGATCAATTTTCCCGTTGTTGTTGCCGTTTGAATCGTCAACAGTATAATCATACATTGCAAGATAAACTCCGGAGACAGGCTCCAGTGCCTCGATAGCATCAAGGTCAAATCCGGCATCCGCCACATTTCCTGAGCCGTCGCCGTCATCAACGATTTTTACAAATTGAGCTTCGGGAAGAGCGGAAGCCGCAATATCAAATTCCGTTGTTCCGTTTCCGGTACCGAGACTCAGCCAGGGACCGTCAATGGTTTCCCCGACGTAGCAGGTGAAACCTTCGGGAGAAGTATCTCCTTCATAAACAATCAGATCGGGGCCGGGGCCATCAATAACGGGATACTGCATATCAAGAACACACCAGCCGTTTTTGCCGATGGAATAATTGATGTTGTCAGGAGCTCCTATAACGGCAGGAGTGTTTCCCTCGTCAGCCTCGTTATTTCCCGGTATTTGAGATGCGGAAAACTTATAAACATACTGCCCGTCCTCAGGTACAAGCTGAAAATCGGTGGTTGTTGCGTTATTTGATGTTACGGTGATATTATCAATTGTTTGTGTCTGATATCCGTTGGCAACAATTTTAATTGTATAAGTTCCGGGAAGTACATATTTATGATAATCACCTGCCGTGGGGTCGGTGAATGTCGGCATATAATCATTTACAAAAACAACAGCGGTAACGGGCTCTCCGGTATTTGCATCCGTGACCGTACCCTGCACTCCGTATCCCGAATATTCAATCATTGCCATCATTGCAGGATAGTTATAGTTGTAATAAGTCATTATCTGAGATGCGGGAGGTTGCTTGTTATCCGAAATCTCCATTGACCAGGAAATTGAGCCCTGAACACCATAGTTTGAATCTTTAGAACTTCCGTTTATAGCATACATCCCTGTGTTTCCCTGTCCGTAAGGGAGATTCGGATAATTTGAACTGTTTGAGTAAACACCGCCGAGTTGATAGATATGCGCCCAGTCAGGTGGAGAGCTTGACCTATAGCTCCAGGGTAGTGATATATAAACGGTACCGCTGTGATATGTTGTGTGCACAACAAACTGATTATTATACATACATTCACGTAATGCTTTTACTTCCGGTTGCGAATATGCTCCTGTACTGCTTCCCCATCCATCCCACATATATCCCCAGTCACGGTTCATATCAACGCCATTGGAATTATAACGGCTCATATTTTCCCTACCCCAGGGATTAACCATCAGGTAGAGCCATATTTCACGATTGTCTATAAGGTTTGTTATTGTGGGATCGTCACCGTAACCTATGCAAAGGTCGCGTGCAAATCTGATCACATTTTCAGGGCCTCCGATTTCATCTCCATGTATTCCGGCATCAAACATTACCTCGGCTTCAGGCTCATCGGTTAGAACATTATCGCTGATTTTTAATGCAACCAGGTCATATTGGCCTGATGCATCCGTACCGAAGTTGTACTTTTTGCATATTGCGGGAAACTCCGTTTCGAGACTGTCGGCAAGATCAATTATTTGCTGGTATGAATGATATGAATCTTCCGTTATCCAAAAATTCTTAAAATGGTCATTCAGATTTTCAATTTCAACCTGATATTGCAAATTAAGGCCTTGTAACTTTTGTAACTCACCGGGTGTTACAAAAGCTCTGATCTCGCCTGTTGAATAATCGGCAATTTCAAAATTAATATTTAGTTTTTTCAATTGTGTAACCTGCTGTTGGGAGGATACCTGAATTCTTACCTGCATTTCATCTTTGCGCCATCCGTCGGCATAAGAAAGTGAAAAGATCAGAGACAATAAGACAAAAAGTAGTTGTTTTCTCATATTCGATAAATTTGTAAAAGTTGCCAAATATAATACAATTCATAAAACAGGTTTAATTATCATACTATTTATATAATTGTATAAATAAAGACAAACGTGCTAATTAGAAAGTTGCATATTTGAAAGTTTACCGGTTCAGGGTATATTTTAAAGGATTATTCTTTTAGTCGGCAGGATGAGTGAATATAAAAACCGAACCTTTTCCCTCTTCGGATTCGACCCATATCTTACCACCCAAAATCTCTACAATTTTTTTCGAAATAGCCAGGCCAAGCCCTGTTCCGCCAAAAGTTCTTGTTTCGGTTTCATCAACCTGCCTGAAACTTTCAAAAATTAACATATGTTTATCAGCAGGAATTCCAATTCCGGAATCTTTGATATAAAATCTGTAATAACCGTCATTGTCAAAATCACAGCCAAATTCAATAGTACCATAAGCCGTGAATTTTATTGCATTTGTAATGATGTTCCTGAATACCTGATTTAATCTTTCCACATCGGTATTAATAAAACGATTATCAATATCCGGATTTTTACGATAGATAAGTTCCAAATCCTTTTTCTCCTCATTAGAAGAAAGAATATGATTAAATTCAATAAAAATTTTGTTCAGTATATTATCAACATCATATATTTTTTTAATAACCTTGAACTCACCTGCTTCGATTCTTGAAATATCAATAATATCATTTATTATATTCATCAGGGAGTTGCCGCTGGTATGAATGAGATTAATAAATTGCTTTTTATCAATATTTGTTATGTTTTCATCAGCGAGTAACTGGGAAAATCCAAGAATGGCATTCATAGGTGTTCTAATTTCATGAGACATATTTGCCAGGAATGCCGATTTGAGCCTGTCGGATTCCTCCGCTTTTTCCTTTGCATCAATAAGTTCCTGTTCAAGTTTCTTTTGAATTGTGATATCCTCTTTAATGGCAATGAAATGAGTTATGTTTCCTGCTTCATTTTTCAAGGGATAAATATTTGCCGACTCCCAGTACAGTTCACCGTTTTTCTTACGATTTATGAATTGCCCGTGCCATTCATTACCTGAAGATAATGTTTCCCATAACTCTTTATAAAGCTCTTCCGGAGTTTTCCCCGATTTCAAAATACGAGGGTTTTCCCCGATAGCTTCTTCTTTGGAATATCCGGTAATATCTGAAAATGCAGGATTAACATATTCAATGTTTCCAACAAGGTCGGTTATCACAAAAATAGTAGGACTTTGTTCAATGGCACGGGAAAGTTTTCTAATCTCCTCTTCCGCTTTCAAACGTTCCGTAATATCCTGCGCAAAAGTAATTATCACTTTTTCTCCAAAATATGTTCCCGGGTATAATTTAACTTCCTTGGGAAAAATTCTACCGGATTTGGCCAAACCCCAAAACTCGAATTGTTGTGGTTCTCCATTAAACGCTTTAACTAATCGCTCAAAAGTATCGTCAAGGTCATTCAAGCCCGGCGCAGAGAGGTCAACAGGAGTTTTTCCGATAAAAAACTCGTGAGGATAGCCGTACATTTTCTCGGCACCTTTGTTAACATCAATAAACTCTCCCTTTTCATTCAGCACATAAATAGCATCATTGGTAGAGTTAAACAGGTTCTTATAACTCTGTTCGGAAAGTTTGACTGCCTCCTGATTTTTCTTGATTTCGGTTATATCCCTTCCAACTCCGATAATCTCTTTCACATTGTTGTTTTCATCCAAAACAGCATCATCAACCCACGATAACCAGCGCCATCCATCTTTGGTTAATGCCCTCTGTTCATGATAAACTTTATACGGCGGTTTACTTAATGCCTCAATAGCTTTTTTTGTATTTTCAACATCATCTTTATGAACCAAAGGCATAAACGATTTTCCGAGAAGTTCCTCTTCCGTTTTGCCGAAGGTTCTGCAATATGAAGGACTGACAAACAGGTATCGGCCTTCTTTATCAACCTTAACTACCAGATCGGTCTGCTTTTCAACAATTAATCTGTACTTTTCTTCACTTTCTCTTAATTCCTCCTCTATCCTTTTTCTTTCAGTAATATCAGCATAGGCCCCTACAAGCCCTGCAACATTTCCGTTTTCATCATAAAAAACATCTTTACTGAAAAGGACTGTTCTATTGTTCCCGTTTTTATCCTTAATTATTCTTTCAGAAACCACCTTCCGAGGATTTTTCATCAAATCCATATCCTCGCGATGGTATTCCATGGATTTTTCATCCGGCCAAATTTCATATACTTTTTTACCTGCAACCTCATCAAAAGTAACACCCAATTGTTCAGTAAAAGCATTATTACATCCGAGATAATTACCCTCTTTGTCTTTGAAAAAGATTGGATACGGTGTTGCTGAAATAACTCCTTCAAAAAGTTTCCTGTAATATTCGGACAGATGATGCTCTTTTTTTAACTTTTTCTCAATCAACACCCTTTCTGTGATATCATTGGCAATACTAAGCACACCAAAACTACCGTCAGGTAGTTCAATTCTTTTTTCAAATAATTCAAGGTATACTATTGAATCGTCTTTTGCGACACTTTTAACAACTTTTCTTAACACTTCTCCATTAAGTATCCTTTGAATATTCTCTTTTACTTCCGATTTGAAGTCGGGATGTACAAGCATATCAACTTTTTGTCCTGCAAGCTCATCAATATCATAACCGAAAATCTCCGAATAGGCAGGGTTAACATCAATTATTGTCCCTGATTTGTCAAGCAATATTACGCCGCTGGGAGAAAGGTTAAAAAGGCTTTTGTATTGTTCCTCCCTTTTCCTTATATTCTCTTGGGCTTTTTCCATATAGGAAACATCTTCAACTATTCCGTCATAATATTTCGGTTTCCCGTTTTTATCTTTGACGACGACGGTGGATATTGATGCGGGAAAAGTAGTACCATCAAAATGTTTTAATAAGACCTTTCTGCCTTTAACAGATCCCTGTTTGGAAATAACTTCCTGAAATTCCGCCCTGTCTTCCGGATTCATATAAAGATCACTTACGGTCAATTTCATAAACTCCTCTTTGCTTTCGTATCCAAACATTTCAACCAGTGCGGGATTAACTTCTATAAAATGACCATTTTTGTCGGCTGTGCTTCTGTATAACCCTACATTAATATTATTTGCAAGTGTTCTGTATTTTTCTTCTTCTTCGATTAACTTATCTTCCGTAACTTTTCTTTCGGAAATATCACGGCAAATAATAAGAATTTTTTCTACCTCATTATTGCTATTTAACAACAGCTTTGTACGTTCGTGAACAAAAAGTAACTTGCCGTCTTTGGTAATCTTCCGGAATTCAAGTTCACCCAATTCTGTTTTATTCCGAATAATTTCCGCTATTTTTGACTTAACGTAAGGAAGGTCATCCTTATAGACTACTTTCCAAACCGATTTCCCTGTGAGTTCTTCCTTGGTATAACCCAAATGCCCGGCACCAAAGAGGTTTACAGAGTTAATTCGTCCTGAAACATCCACAATAAAAAACATATCGGGGCCCTCCTCAAATAGCTCGAGCCAAAAGGTGATATCATTCTTATTTACTGCCATAATGGTACCTGAGAAACAATGTCAATTTTTACGGGGTAAATATATAAAAAAAAGTAATCAAAAAATGCTTTTGTATAAAATAAAAGAAATCCACTCATAATTTACTGATTATAAGACTAATGCAAAGATTAATTCTTTACCTCTCAGGTTTTTCAAAAATATATTGAACAATAATTATTAATATCAATGTAAATATAGTGCTCAGCAAGGTTCGCTGAAGTGTTGCAAAAAAATGTGTAAACCTGAATACCTCAAGATAAAACAGAGCGACATGATGAATAAATATCAAAATTAACGAATAAGTAAAAAACCACCTGAATCCGTTGTATCCGATTGAAGGTTTTGAACCCTTTTCATAATCCTTTCCCGAAGAGAGACTTCTTAAAACCGTTGGTCTGAAAAACGCCATTAACACCGTAGCAGCAGCATTTATTCCCATAGTGTTTTCAAACATATCTATACTTAAACCCATTAAAAAAGCAGAAATAAGTAATATCCATCCGGGTACTTCAAACGGTAGTAACAAAATAAAATAAACATAGAGGTAAGGGTTAATGTATCCGCCGAAATTTATATTATCAAGGATTGTAACCTGAACCAGTACCAGAATTATAAAACGAAATATGTATGTTATAAAACTATTTCTCATTTTCAACTCCCTCCTCCAATTTAAGTTGCTCCTCTCGCATCAGATTAGAAATGACATAAACGTAATAAACATTGTTATAGTCAACCGAGAAATCAACGGTTGCAGTATTAAATTTATGACCCTTTTCCGAAAAATATTCATCAACCGTACCTATCATAATATTCTCGGGAAAAATATTAGAGTTGCCACTGGTGACAACAGTGTCGCCGCGATACAATACAATATGGGTAGGGATATCAATTAAAACACCTTTTCTGTAATTCTTTCCGTCCCATTCAATTGTTCCCGTATGTCCGTTCTTTTTTATACGTGCATTTATCCTGTTACTAATATTCAGAACCGACATCACAAGCGAATAATTATCCGAGACCCGGATAACGGTACCAACCACTCCGTCGGCAGATACAACTCCCATATCAACACTAATACCGTCTTTTGAGCCCCTGTTGAGCATCAGATAATTTTTTTGCCTGTTAATACTGTTCTTAATTACTTTGGCACCAATATATCTGAATGATGAATCCGAAACATAATTGTTTACGAAATTCCGGGTTTTACCGCCTTTTCCGGCAATTATATTCCTAAGAATTTCGTTTTCTTTAACAAGATTTGTATTGGCTTTCTTAAGCGAAAGGTACTCGATTATATTGTTGTATGAATTTATTATTGATCCTGTAAAAGATCCGGTGGAGTTTAAAAATGCCGCACGCTGAAAGTTGTTTTGCAGAATAAATGAAAACGCTGACAACTCAAGGATGAGGAACAGGAAAAAGAAATAATGCCTGAATATGTATGCAAAAAAATGTCGCACAATAAAAAATTACTGATAAGTTAAAAAATCTTCAAAGCCGGATTATCTGCACAAACAAAGAACAACTCAGTATTTCTTGTATCCTACTTAATAAGGAACGTAAACCTGTCGAAATTTTTCAAAGCAATACCGGTACCTCTTGCAACAGCTCTTAGCGGGTCTTCGGCAACATGAACCGGAAGCTTTGTTTTAAGATGTATCCTTTTGTCAAGGCCTCTTAACATCGAGCCTCCACCGGCAAGGTAAATACCTGTTCTGAAAATATCGGCAGACAACTCCGGAGGAGTCATCTCCAATGCATGAAGCACTGCAGCCTCAATTTTTGATATTGATTTGTCAAGGCAATGTGCTATTTCCGAATAGTTTACCTTTATCTCTTTCGGAATACCCGTCAACATATCCCTGCCGTGAACTGCATATTCCTCAGGCGGATTATCAATTTCCGTCATAGCCGCACCCACTTCGATTTTTATTCTCTCGGCTGTTCTTTCGCCAATGTTGATATTATGTTGCTTACGCATATACTCTTCTATGTCGGAGTTGAAGTCATCGCCTGCAATCCGGATTGACTTATTGTTCACAATTCCACCAAGAGCAATAACCGCAATTTCGCTTGTACCACCTCCGATGTCAATAATCATATTGCCTGTCGGTTCCATAACGTCTATTCCGATTCCAATAGCCGCAGCCATCGGTTCATGAATGAGTTTAACATCTTTGGCACCTGCTTGCTCTGCCGAATCCCTGACGGCTCTTTCCTCCACCTCGGTTATACCGGAGGGGATGCAAATAACCATTTTCAATGCCGGCGGAAACAACGGCTTTTTCGACCATATCATTTTGATCATCTCCCTGATCATAAATTCGGCAGACTGAAAATCGGCAATAACACCGTCGCGTAAAGGGCGAATGGTTTTGATATTTTCGTGAGTTTTGCCATGCATCATCATTGCCTTTTTGCCAACGGCAATAATTCTGCCCGTGTTTCTTTCTATTGCTACAATAGAAGGCTCATCCAGCACGACCTTGTCATTATAAATGATAATGGTATTCGCTGTTCCGAGGTCAATTGCAATATCTTTGGTAAAGAATGAAAATAAGCCCATATTCTTAAATGTTTTTAATGTTTAAAATGACGCACACCTGTAAAAACCATACTCATACCGTGTTCATCGCAGTATTCTATTGAGTCTTTATCCCTGATTGATCCACCGGGCTGAATAACCGCTTTAATACCGGCTTTATCAGCTATCTCAACCGAATCGGCAAACGGGAAAAAAGCATCCGAAGCCATAACGGCACCGTTTAAATCAAACCCGAAAGAATTAGCCTTCTCAATAGCTTGTTTAAGAGCGTCAACCCTTGAAGTCTGCCCTACTCCACTCGCACACAATTGCTTGTTTTTAACCAGCACGATTGTGTTGGATTTTGTGTGCTTCACAACTTTATTTGCAAACAACAGGTCTTCAATCTCATAACGTGAAGGCGCAACTTTTGTTACAACTTTAAGGTCATCTTCCTTTTCCGTATTTAAATCTCTGTCCTGCACAATAACTCCGTTCATAACCGATCTGAATTGTTTTACCGGGAAATCATAGGATTTCTTTTGCAAAATTATTCTATTTTTCTTTGACTTAAGCAGTTCCAGTGCATTATTTTCATACCCCGGTGCCAAAATAATCTCGAAAAAGAGTTTATTTATCTCTTCAGCTGTCTCGGCATCAACCTCACGATTGGTTATTAAAACCCCGCCAAAAGCCGAAACAGGATCTCCCGCAAGAGCATCTTTCCATGCATCAATCAGTTTTTCACGGGTTGCTATACCACAGGCATTGTTATGTTTCAATACGGCAAACGTCGGATCATCAAACTCCATAATCAGATTAACGGCTGCATCCAGGTCACCGATGTTATTGTATGAAATGGCTTTCCCGTGAAGCTGTTCAAAAACATCATCCAAATTGCCGAAAAACAGCCCTTTCTGATGCGGGTTCTCACCATATCGTAAAACGCGGGATTTTGTGAAACTTTGCTTAAAAGCAAGCTCATCATCTTTGTTAAAATAATTGAAAATAGCAGTATCGTAATGCGATGAAACATTGAATGCCTGAGTTGCAAAATATCTTCTGTCGTTAATATCGGAACTTCCGTTTTTCTCATCAAGAAGTTTGATAAGGTCGTCATACTGAGCAAAGGAAGGGACAATAATGACATCTTTATAATTTTTTGCGGCTGCCCTGATAAGAGATATTCCTCCGATGTCTATTTTTTCAATTATTTCGGACTCATTATCGGTAGAGGCAACAGTCTCCTCAAAAGGATAAAGATCAACAACCACAAGATCAATTTCGGGAATACCGTATTCGGCAAATTGCTTCATATCGTTCTCATTTTCCCTGCGACCGAGAATTCCTCCGAAAACCTTGGGATGCAGTGTTTTCACTCTGCCACCGAGAATAGACGGGTATGATGTAAGCGATTCAACGGTTGTGGCCTCCACACCCAGTTTTTTTATAAAATCGTATGTTCCGCCCGTCGAATAAATCTTAATATCCAGGTTTCCAAGACGCTTAACTATTTCATCAAGCCTCTCCTTGTGATAAACCGAAATGAGTGCACTTTTAATTTTTTTCATCTGAGGTTTAATTTTATTGTTTGTTAAATGATTATGTCATTTGCTTTTCTGTCATTTGCTTTTCTGTCATTTGCTTTTCTGTCATTTGCTTTTCTGTCATTTGCTTTTCTGTCATTTGCTTTTCTGTCATTTGCTTTTCTGTCATTTGCTTTTCTGTCATTTGCTTCGCTGCTGAACCACATAATAAATACTTAATGACTACCAATGACCACCTAATGACTACTTAATGACCACCTAATGACCACAATCTAAAACTCCAAATAATCACTGCTACAAAGTAACAATTAAATTCTATTCGATTATTCAAAGGTTTATCTTATTTTTACACAATCATTTTTGATAACTTACTGTTATGCTAATATTTTTAAAATTATTCAGGGAAAGCTACCGTTTTGCACTACAATCAATCGTAGTAAATAAAGTCAGAACACTGCTTTCATTGCTTGGGATTACTATCGGAATATTTTCTGTAATTTCCGTTCTGACAATTTTCGACTCAATGGAAATTGCCGTCAAATCGAGCATAAACAGTCTCGGAAGTAATGTCCTTTTTATTCAGAAATGGCCATGGATGATGGGTCCCGATATACAATGGTGGAAGATAATGAAACGCCCCGATCCTTCTTTAAAAGAACTTAAACAAATTCAAAAGCGAAGCACGGCATCCGAAAATAGTGCCTTTATTATCGGTGCCAACAGGACTGTAAAATACAAGAACAACAGTATTGAGGATGTGGGTGTCATTGCTGTTTCACACGATTATAATCGGGTAATGCCTTTTGATTTGCAGGAAGGCCGCTATTTTACGTCAATGGAGTCGCAGACAGGAAGAAACGTAGCCATAATAGGTGCGGATATTGCCGAAAATCTTTACCAGGGACTTGATCCCGTAGGACGGACGATTAAAATATTCGGAAGCAAATTAAAGGTTATCGGTGTGATGAAAAAACAAGGTGATGATATGTTCGGGAATTCAGATGACGAAAGGGTTATTATTCCTGTGAACTTTGCCCGTAATCATATAAACGTTGAAGGTTCCGGCGGTGCCATTGTGGTTATGGCAAAACCTATGGTTAGCAATGACGAACTAAGAGATGAGCTTACGGGCATAATGCGCTCGGTAAGAAGATTGAAACCGGATGCCGAAAATAATTTTGCAATAAACGAAACAAGTGTAATATCGCAGGGCTTTGATCAGATATTTGCCGTCTTTGCTATGGTAGGATGGATAGTAGGTGGATTTTCACTGCTTGTGGGCGGATTCGGAATAGCAAATATTATGTTTGTGTCGGTTAAAGAGAGAACAAACCAGATAGGAATCCAAATGGCTCTCGGTGCAAAAAGGTTTTTTATCCTTTTCCAGTTTCTTTTCGAGTCGGTTTTTCTTTCACTCTTCGGTGGCCTCATCGGTCTTCTGATAATTTATTCACTCATTTTAATCTCAAATAGTTACGACATAATCCCCTTCCCATTAAAACTTACTACAGGTAATATAATTATCAGTTTGTCGGTATCTGCGATTATCGGACTTGCAGCAGGTATTGTTCCCTCCTGGTCGGCCTCACGCCTTGACCCGGTCGAGGCTATGAGGACAACTTTTTGATTTTTTTATTTCTCTTTTAATCTGTTAGTTATGTAAAAATGGGCATTATTCACAAAAAATCTTGACAAGTACAACCGAATATTCTATATCTTTACGGTTTCAAAAAAATCAAGTTATAGTGAAACGCTGGGTACTAAAAAAACAAGGTGAAAGTAGTGTGGTTCAGCACTTATCGGAGGTGCTGAACATAAACTCTACTCTTGCAAATTTGCTTGCACAGCGTGAAATAAAAACTTTTGAAGATGCAAAATCATTCTTTCGCCCGTCTCTGAACGACCTTCACGACCCTTTCCTGATGAATGATATGAAGGTTGCAATCGAACGTATTGAAGCTGCAATACGAAATGAGGAAAAAGTAATGATTTACGGCGATTACGATGTTGACGGAACTACTGCCGTAGCACTGGTCTATTCTTTTTTAAGCAACTACTATGACAATATCGAATACTACATCCCCGACAGATATGATGAGGGTTATGGTATTTCGTATAAAAGTATTGACTATGCCGCCGAAAATAATTTCTCTCTTGTAATTGTTTTGGATTGCGGAATTAAAGCCGTCGAAAAGATTGCTTATGCAAAAAGCAAAGGTATTGACTACATAATCGGCGACCATCACCGTCCGGGTGATAAACTTCCGGATGCAGTTGCTGTGTTGGACCCCAAAAGAGCCGACAGCACCTATCCTTTCGATGAGCTTTCGGGTTGCGGCGTTGGGTTTAAGCTTGTTCATGCATTTGCAGTTAAGAATAATATTCCCTTTAAAACAATTGAAAAATACCTTGACCTTGTTGTTGTAAGTATTGCCTCGGATATTGTAAAGATTACCGGTGAAAACAGGATCCTGGCTTATTACGGGTTAAAACTTGTTAACAGTAATCCGAGACCGGGAATAGAAGCCATATTGAAATTCAGCAATGTCTCCAAAAAGAATGAAAACAATAACGGCGAACCTGCTTTCACCAAAAATATGACCATCAGTGATCTGGTTTTCCTTGTGGGCCCCAGGATTAATGCTGCCGGAAGGATTGAAGATGCGGAAAATTCCGTTAAACTTTTACTTGCCCAATCGCTTGAAGAGGCTGAGGATCTTGCAAAACAAATTGACGACTTTAACACGGAAAGAAAAAATCTTGATTTTCAGATAACCCTTGAGGCGAACGAAATGATAAAAAACGATAAAAAATTGCTTGAGGCAAAAACAACCGTTGTTTATAATGAATCGTGGCATAAAGGAGTAATCGGAATCGTGGCTTCAAGGTTAATCGAATCGTTTTATCGTCCCACAGTGGTTTTAACAAAATCCAACGGACTGATAACCGGGTCGGCAAGGTCGGTGAAAGATTTTGATGTTTATGATGCCATAGATGCCTGCAGCGACCTGCTTGAGCATTTCGGCGGGCATAAATATGCTGCCGGTCTTTCCTTAAAACCTGAAAACCTGGTTGCATTTCAAAAAAGATTTGAAGAGTATGTTGCATCAACAATTCAGGAAAATATGTTGACTCCGGAGATAGAAATTGATGCAAATATTTGTCTCAACGATATAAATAAAAAGTTCTTCAGGATACTTAAGCAATTCGCACCGTTTGGCCCCGGAAATATGTCGCCCGTATTTATGACCGAGAATGTTATAGACACGGGTTTTTCGCGTATTGTGGGAAAAAATCATTTGAAACTTGATGTCGTACACCCCCACATTAGAGGATATCCCGTTTCCGCAATTGCTTTTCAACAAAGCGATGCCTATGATATTGTCAAAAACGGTCCGTTCAATATTTGTTTCCATATAGAAGAAAACGAGTGGAACGGAACCGTCAAACTACAGCTTAATATCAAGGATATTAAACCTTTTGAATAGCTTTAAACAAAATTCAGCTTGACTACCTCTGTTCAAATCCTTAAAACTATCCCATTCAAGTTGTTTTAAAGTTAAAAGGATAAAAAAATAAAAATAATCCATTCAAATCAAAAATATTTTTTATTTTTGACCGGTCGTTCAGTCATAAATGTTTGTTGATTTATAAATATGTCACCAAGAACAGCAGAACAATTTGAAAATATCCGCAACAAGAAGAAGCAGATCATTATGGATGCGGCCTTAAAGGTAATTTCGGAAAAGGGTTATCACGGCACTTCCATTTCGGTAATTGCAAAAGAATCGGGTGTCTCCAAAGGCCTGATATATAATTATTTCGATAGCAAAGAAGAACTCCTTACGGAAATAATGTATGACGGATACCGAAAAATTTTTGATAAATTCATTATTGATGAAAATTTGACACCCAAAGAAAATCTGCTGAAACTGGTCGAAACAACTTTTAATGTGATGGATGAACTGGAGGAGGTTTTCAAGGTTTATTTCTCCGTTTTAATGAAAAAGGATGTTTTTGAAATTTTAAAAGACAAGATGAATGAACTTTCGGAGCCGATTATGGAAGATTTTGCAAAATTAATGGCACAACTTGGTTTTGAAAATCCTATGGACGAGGCCTTCTTTTTCAGATTCATCCTTGACGGTATAAGCCTCAATTATCTTTTTTTGCCCGATGAGTTCCCCAAAGAATACTGTATAAAACGTTTTAAACAGATATATTTTAAAAATGAGAAATAGAACAATATTACCGATTCTGGCCTTAATTTTTGCTTCGGGACTTTTCCTGCAACAAAAAACAGATTTGACAGCCGTCGAAATTATCAAAAAAGCAAATGACCTTCGATACGGCGAAACAAGTGAAGGCAGTATGGATATGACCCTGGTCAGACCTACATGGAAAAGAAGTATCAGTATGAAAATGTGGACCAAAGGAACCGCTTACTCTATGGTTTTGATAACTGCTCCCGCAAAAGAAAAGGGACAGGTTTTTATGAAGCGTAAAAATGAAATGTGGAATTATATACCGAGAATATCAAGGATGATAAAACTCCCTCCTTCGGCAATGTCGCAGGGTTGGATGGGTTCGGATTACACTAACGACGATATGATGAACGAGGGGTCCTTAGTATCGAAATTCAATCATAAAATATTGAAAACGGAGAAATTTGAGAATATGGATTGTTATGTTATCGAATCCGTACCTAAAAATGATGATGATGTCGTGTGGGGAAAGAAAGTAAGCTGGATAAGCAAAGATGATTTTTTTACACTCAAAACGGAATCGTACGATGATGATATGTACCTCGTAAAAACGGAAATAGCATCTGAGATAAAAACATTCGGAGGTAAGAGATTACCGTCAAAGTTTGAAATAATTCCGGAAGACAATCCGGGAAATAAAACCGTTGTGGTATTAAAAGATATTATCTTTAACAAACCTCTTGACGAATCATTCTTTTCACAACAAAATATGAAACGAATCAGATAATATTATGGAAATCATAAAACTGGCCTGGCGCAATATCTGGCGTAATAAACGCCGAACCGTCATCACAGCATCGTCGTTAATGTTTGCCGTTATTTTCGGTGTTGTGATGCGTTCGATGCAACTCGGAACTTACGACAGAATGATAGACAGTGCCGTCAGACAATATTCCGGGTTTATACAAGTGCAGGACAGTGCATATTGGAAAGATAAAACCATTGACGACCTTATGCCCGACTCCTTGTTACTGCGAAAGGAAATTTCAAAATTGCCGGATGTCACAGGTGTTTTGCCACGGCTTGAATCCTTTGCGCTGATTTCGTACGGCAATAAAACAAAAGGAGCTATTTTTCAAGGTATTGACCCTTTTCTTGATAATCAAATGACACAAATTTCGCATAAAGTTGTCAAAGGCAGTTTCCTGACGAAAGATGATGAGGGTATTTTGCTTTCACAACGCCTTGCAGGTTATATGGGTGTAAATGTGGGTGATACGGTAGTGCTACTAAGTCAGGGATATCACGCTGTCACGGCCGCCGATGTTTTCCCGGTCAGAGGAATTGTAAAAATACCTAATCCCAAATTAGACAGGATATTGATAATCGGTTCGCTCAAAAGGGTACAGGACTTCTATGGCGCCGACGGAATGTTGACCTCGATGGTTGTGAATATCAATAGCAAGAATAATATTGATAAGGTATTACCTGAAGTAAAAAAGATAATTGATTCGGGCAGATTCGTTGCATTAAGCTGGACGGATATGAACAAGGAGTTGAAACAGCAAATTGAAAGTGACAGTGTCAGCGGACAAATAATGCTTGGTATTTTATATGTTGTAATATTTTTCGGTATCCTCGGTACAATAATTATGATGACCGCCGAGAGGCGTAAGGAATTCGGAGTTATGGTCGCACTCGGAATGCACAGGTACTATCTTGCAATGATAGTCTTCGTCGAAACTATCTTGCTCGGTCTTGTGGGAGCACTGACAGGAGAGCTTATCAGCACAGGGATTGTTTCATATTATTACAGATCTCCAATAAAAATCGGAGGCGAGATGAAAGATATTTACGAACAATTCGGGATTGAACCTGTCCTTGCTTTTTCAAAAGACTTCGGGATTTTCCTGAATCAGTTCTATGTGGTGCTGGCACTGCTGGTTATTGCCGTGTTATATTCAATAATAAAAATAACCGGATTTAAAATTATAGATGCTATTCATTCGTAAACTATGTTATTATGATACTATCAATTGCATGGAAAAATATATGGCGTAACAAAGTACGGAGTTTGGTGGTGATAATGGCAATATGTTTCGGGCTACTCGGAGGTATTGTGGCCGTGGCATTTATGAACGGCCTCTTACTGGGAAGGCTCAACGATGCTATCAAAATAGAGGTCTCCTCATTACAGTTGCATCAAGCGGAATATCTTGAAAATAATGAAATCAAATATGTTTTGAACAATGCGGATTCATTGATGAAGGACATTCGCGGAAATCAAGGTGTGGAAGCTGTGAGCAAGCGTTTTAAAATGGAGGTTATGGTTAGCTCCAACAGATCTGCTGCCGGATCTATGCTGGTTGCAATTCAACCTGATAACGAAAAAAAAGTATCCGAACTTTATAAACATCTGATTGATTCCACAAGTAGCTATTTTGAGGGTATGAAACGAAATCCCATTCTCATCGGGCAAAAAACGGCTGAAAAACTGAAAGTGCATGTTCGCAGTAAACTGATGATAAATGCAATTGACGTTAACGGAGAATCAATACAGCCGGTTTTCAGGGTTGTGGGAATTTTTCGCACTCAAAATACGGGCTTCGACGAATCGAATGTTTTCATACGCTATGATGATGCCGTTAAGATATTCGGATTCACCGATAATCAGGCTCATGAGATAGCCGTACTGATGAAGGATATGATGGAAACAGGTGAAATAATACAATCTCTAAAAGAAAAATATACAAAATTCAAAATTGATGACAATGCATTGTTACGTGCAAGAAATGATTCCATACCTGAAAATATTTACGATGAACTGAAATCATTTAAAGCTGACAAAGAGTATTCTTATGATGAGTTTGACAGGGAAATGAACCGGATTCTCGGGTCTGATGTTTATGAGCAATATAAAAAGCAAATCCGGTCCGTTGCCGAAACGGGTATTGATGTTGCGGAATGGAAAACGCTTTCCCCCGAATTGGCTATGCAATCAACCTGGCTTGATTTTATGCTTTTTGTTTTTGTCGGGATAATCCTTCTGGCACTTGGCTTTGGAATTGTTAACACGATGTTGATGGTCGTGCTTGAAAGAGTTCGCGAAATCGGAATGCTCATTGCCATAGGTATGAACCGTAAACGGGTATTTACGATGATAATGTATGAAACGGTTTTTCTTTCATTGACCGGAGGTGTCGCAGGAATTCTTTTAAGTTGGATTACTGTAACAATTTTAAATCATAACGGAATTGATTTAAGCTCCATCAGCCAAGGGCTTCAGGCTATAGGCTATCCTTCGATAATTTATCCCACAGTGGGTTTTATCGAGTATGTTCAGGTAGCGGTAATGGTTATACTTACCGGTATTTTAGCATCGGTTTATCCGGCCTGGCATGCTATCAGACTGAAGCCTGCCGAGGCGATACGTAGTGAGTAGAGGAGAGGGCGAAGGGGCGAGAGGGCGAGGGGGCGAAGGAGCGAAGGAGCGATGGGGCGATGGGGCGAAAGAGAGATATATTTGAAGTTCTTTTTTGATGAACTGACGGAAAGTATGTCTTTTCCGTCACTCAACTGACGGAAAGTATATCTTTTCCGTCAATTAGAGGGGATATAGTATTTTTATAAGGCGACGAGTGGGATAGAAGAAAAGGACAACGGTTTAACGGGAATTGAGTTAAAATGGAATCCGAATATCAAAGTGAAAGCTCCGGGAATGTGGAAAAAAGCTTATCCCGATGCTCGTTTTGTTATCGTGAATCCTGGTAATTATATGGATTATATAGTAAATTAAAACAAACATAAAGATATGAGTATCATAGAAATAAAAAACCTGCACAAAATCTATAACGAAAACAGCGAGATACCTGTTTATGCCGTTAACGGCATAGATTTAAGCTTTGAACAGGGTGAATTTTCGGCAATAGTCGGGCCTTCGGGCTGCGGCAAAACCACTTTGTTAAACCTTCTCGGAGGATTGGATTCACCTACAAAGGGAGAAATAATTATTGACGGAGTCAATATTGGAGAATTAAGCGAATCTAAACTGACCGATTTCAGAATGAAAAATATCGGATTTGTTTTTCAGGCATACAATTTAATCCCGGTACTTACTGCCCGCGAAAATGTGGAGTTTATAATGCATCTTCAACACCGTCCGAAAAAAGAGCGGCTGGAACGTGCTATGGCGCTCCTCGAAGCCGTGGGAATAGGTGACAGGGCGGATTCCAGACCATCCAAACTTTCGGGCGGACAACAACAAAGAGTTGCCGTGGCGCGTGCCCTTGCCTCAAAACCGAAATTCATCCTTGCCGACGAACCTACGGCCAACTTAGACTCCAAAGCTACCGAAAAACTACTGGAAATAATGGAGAAACTCAACAAAGAAGAAAATATAACTTTTATCTTCGCAACACACGACGCCAGGGTAATGAAAAAAGCAAAAAGACTGATTAATCTGGAAGACGGAAAAGTTATTGCCAACGAATAAAGAAAGAGTCATATAATAATGATAATCAACATTATAAAATATTTAATAGAGAAATTAAAATCTTATATGTCTGTAGATTGTAGCAATAAACCTTTTTACCACTTTGCGTCGCTGCATCGCCACCTGACACCCTTTCTTTCCGCAGCGTCGCTGCGTCGCCGCGTGACACTTTTCCCTTTCGTTGCGTCGCTGCGTCGCCGCGTGACACCTTTTTCTTTCGCCACATCACTGCACCACTGCGCGATACCTGTTTTTTTCATAGTCTCCCTTCTCTCCTTCTCCCCCGCCCAATCACAAAAACCGCATAAATTTACACTCAGCGGTTACATCTCTTATATGAACACTAATATGTTCGATTCCATTTCCAACATCTGGGTAATTGACAACCAACTTCACAACCGGCTGAATTTTGATTATTTCCCAACCGGAAATCTCTCTTTCTCTGCACAGCTTCGTACCCGCTTTATTTATGGAAATTCCGTACTGCTTTTCCCCGATTATTCAAAAATGATAAAATCGGACAATGGCTATCTGAAAATGAACCGGAACGTTTTATCAGAGAAAAATTTCTTATTAAATACCACCTTAGATCGGCTCTATGTGAAATACAGTTTCAAAAATGTTGATTTTAAACTCGGGCGCCAACGTATCAACTGGGGAAGAACACTTGTATGGAACCCGAATGATATTTTTAACACCTATTCCTATTTTGATTTCGATTATGTTGAAAAGCCGGGCAGTGATGCCGTAAGAGTACAATATTACACGGGAGCGGCTTCCTCTGTTGAGATAGCCTCGTCAATAAATTATGAAAAAAGAATGACATTGGCCGGCAAATGGCTGATAAACAAATGGAACTATGATTTTCAGTTTATTCTCGGAGAGATGGAGCAGCGGGACTATGTTGCGGGACTGGGCTGGGCCGGTGCAATAAAAAACCTCGGATTCAGGGGCGAAGCCACATATTTCAATCCCATTGACAATAGCGACACAACCCGTGAAGCAAGTTTGAGTGCAACCGTTTCGCTGGATTACTTGTTTAGCAATTCATTAAGTATTACGGCTCAGGTGCTTTATACCAAAATAACCAAAGACAATCCGATATCGAACTTTGCAACTTTTTATACCTCAAACCTCAATGCCAGATATCTCTCCTTTACTCCCTGGAATATTTTCGGAAGTATTCAATACCCGGTAACACCGCTATTCAATGTTACCTTTGCCGGAATGTATTACCCGAAAATAAACGGCTATTTTCTCAACCCGGGTTTAGACTACTCCCTTTCGGATAATCTGGAATTCAGCTTCATCTATCAGTTTTTCAAAGGAAAGTTTCCCAATGCAATGACGGGTTTGAATGAAAAGCAACAGATAAATTTTGCCTTTTTGAGGTTTAAATTAAATTTTTGATTTACAATACTACTTCAGCACTCATCTGCATTCGGCAAGAATTGCGAAGCAAGAAGAAATAAACAAAAACCCCCATTGTTTCTCGCAACAGGGGTTTTTAAAAATTTAAATTCAGAAAATTTTACTTTTGAACGATGATCTTTTTAACAATATTAGTCTCTGTACCTGTAATTTGCAGATAGTAGAGTCCTTTTGCAAAATCGTTCAAATCAATTTTCCGTGAGAATTGCCGGCTTGTTTCAACATTGTTCTTACTGAACACAACCTCATTCAATGCATTGTAAATTTTAATATCAACAACATCCGAAGTGTTAAGGTTGATCTTCAGAGTAAAACTACCGCTGTTGGGATTAGGATAAACAACAACACCGTCAAGGTTGTTTTCTCCTATACCCGTACAAGCATCCACAACGATATCCTGCTCTGCATAATTTGAGCATCCGAAGGCATCCTCATAAGTATAAGTTATTGTGTGAGTACCTATACCGGCTGCTTCGGGATCGAACATGTTATTTGTAACTCCGTCACCGGAATATATACCTCCTTCAGGTTGTCCGCCCGTGAGTTCAAAAGCGGGATCGTAAACACAAACCATTTCAAAGGGTTCGAGTGTAACATCGGGTTGTTCATAAACCGTAACGGTAAGAACATCTGAAAAATCACCCGTTCCGCAATAGTTAACACCTGCAACACTGATTGAGGCATCACCTGTAAAGGTTTCGGACCAGTCAACAGTTGCCGAAGTACCTGTTCCGGAAATCATTCCTGCATTATCAGGTTCCAGTTTCCATTCGTATTCCGTAACTCCCGTCACACCGGTAGTATTATAAGAAGTATTTAAAGGATCCATACACAATTCGGCAGGTCCTGTCGGCATTGCAGCCATACCGGGCACATCACTTACGGTAATATAGTTTTCGATTGTCAACGTATCACTTTCTTCACCGTCGGAAACTATCAGAGTAACATCGAAAGAACCGGTGTTAAAATACATAACAGTTGGATTTTGCAAACTCGAAGTTGCAGGTTGTCCACCCTCGAAAGTCCATTCCCAGGATGTTGGTTGTCCTGATGAAGCATCGGAAAATTCAACCGTATTTTCAACGCAAATTTCAGTAGCATCTGAAGTGAAAAGAGCCTGCATTGAAGCACCTATACCGAAGAACTCAAGATACTTACTCATCAGCTCTTCCTTTGTTGAAGGAGAAGTTCCGTCATCAAGGCCTCCGAATTCATGAGAAGCACCGATAGTTCTGTAAGAACCTGCATCGTACGCTACTGCAGTACCGTACGAGGGATTATTATTCTCAAGAATGAGGAAAGCGGGAGAAATGGCTTCAATATGGTCAATCCAACTGTTGTCACCCGAATAATCGAACGACATACCTTCGGTAAAAGTTCCCGATTGTCCGTTAATTGTTGACAAATCGCTGCTACCGTCAGATTGCGGGTTAATATTGAACATAGCATGTACAGCAGTTGGATTATCATAATACCAGGTGTCACCACCTTCCATATAAATATTACCACCCGCATTCAGAAAATCGGCAAGTTCCTGACCTTCGCCCGATGAAAGCACATGATTGTCACTGTAAATCCCCAGATTAACAAAAATAGTTGTATAAAGATTGAGATCATCAGGGAATGAGGTAACCAATTCATGTGATACACCAATAGTATTCAAAGCTGCATCCATAGCAGGTGCAGAATTATTATTCGGATCAAGATTAAGAATAAGAACCGGTATTTGTCCGATAACAACATTAAAAGCACCGTCGCCCGATATCCCGAGGTCGGCATTGACTTCAAATGTGAGGTCAACCATATGTCCGGCAGGAGTAGCGGCCGAAGCCGTAGCACTGAAAGAGCCGCTACCGTTACCACCCGAAGCGAGGTCACCGTAGTTCACTGAACTTGAATTAATTGTCAGGAACGGATCTGATGTCATAAGCTCTCCAACAAGGTTAAAGGCATCGGACGAACCTGCATTTTCGACATTAACAATTATATCAACCGTTTCACCGGGATCAATTTTTCCGTTATTGTTGCCCGAAGCATCATTTATTGAGAAATCAACATATTCAAGAATAGGAGCATGTCCCGGAATTGAAATATAACTTTCCCAAACATCCGTTCCGTTGGTGGCCGAAACAAGGAAAGAAACCGAATGGCCGTCGGGAAGATCATTGGCAACGTCGTAGGCAAATCCGTCGGTAACAACCGAAGTTGCACCTGCAGCGATATTACCATAGTCCTCTGTTGCATCGGTTACAGTCACATAATCATCATCGGTGCTTAATGTAACGGTAACGTTATCAGCCTGCTGAACACCTACATTCTTAACCGTGAGCGAAAGAAGGTTAGACTCACCGTAATCCATCATTCCGTCTCCATTTCCACCGTCATCATCATTTATTTCATATTCATCTTTAACTACGTAAGGACCTGTAGGAGGAATAACATCAACCATAGATTCGTAACGATAGTAGTTTTGCAAAGTAACGGTTACCAGCATTTGATCGGGAGGAACCTGTCCAGGAATTGTAATTGAAACTGGTGATCCCGTTCCGGTTGCGGTTCCTATTATCTCGCCGTTAACCGTCAAAGCTATCAAAGCGCCCTCATTAGCGGAAACTTCAAAAGTCGTAACTCCCGCATAAAGAATAGGGTTATGATTAACAGTTAAATCCTGAGGCACTTCCGAATAAACTGTCATAAAAGCATCACCGTGAAGATGGAAAAGGTTATATGTTACCTCTTTATTATTTGTGTTATAAGGCCAGCTTGATTGCTGTAGGAAATATTTACCGGCAGCACTTGCAAAAGCCGGATAAACTCCTCTTGAATCGGGTGTAGTGCCGTAATCGGGGAGGAAATCGGGCCACATATTATCATAACAACCCCATACATAAGTATCGTTTACAAAAGAGTAGGATACTTCGGAAGCAGCAACAATACCGTTACAACCGGAATTTTCGCCGTTTTTTGTATATCTGTGGAATTTCTCTGCAAAACATTCGCCTGACATATTGTATTTACCTGTCAAACAGTTAATTGACCAGATGAAAGTAAGGTTGGTATTATCTAAACTGTTAATATTGCTGCTTGAGAATGAAGGCTCGCCCCATCCGTCTTCTCCGCCATGATCACGGTGCTGAAGCATAAAAGAACCTGCATTAATGGCATTCACAACATCAGTTGCACTTCCGTTCCAGGAACAGTTAACCTGACCCGGAGTAGCAGGGATATAACCCATTCCGTTGGGTCCGAAATAATTAACAACAGTGCCGGTATTTGTTGCCGTTGACCAGGGGTCACTATTCGGATTACCCTGATATGTTTTATTGATTCTGACCGTTTCTTTGCCTTGAGCATTTTCCCAGAATCCGGCAACAGCCTCGGAACAAATCTGGAACCACCTCTCCGTCTGGAAACCCAAAGCGGTAATAGGATGGTTATAGAAATCCGCTGATGTAGGTGGAGTCCTTTCATAGTCCAAAATCTTTGTTACCATAGTTTCAAGGTGTGTTGCATTCTGAGCTGTCATACGTGCCATAACAATGTCGGGCATATCGTTACCGTTTACATCACCCCAAATATTATCAGAGGCACAATAATTATCCCAGATAGGAGCAATAATTCTGTCATCGGCACTTGTTCCGTAATCAGCCATTATCAAACAAGCGGCAGGAGGTATATCCCAGGTATTATAAGCATCATTCAGGTAATTTTCAATAGTATTCACATTGTTACCCCCGATTTCATCAAGAGTTACAATTTTTGTAATAATACCCTGGTTTGTTCTGAATACTTTTATTGAATCAGCCCATTGCTGGAATACTTCGTCATTAGGAGTAATAATAAGATATTCACATCCGGTTTCCTCGGTTGCCTGATGTGAAATATTATAATTTACCTTGGGAAGTGAAGCATAATTCATAAACATATCCTCCATTAATGGATCCCACCAGCGGCTACGAAGACGGTTATCGCCAAATTGTCCGTTACCACCTTCAAATTCCACCTCTATTTTGATATCCCTGTAAACGACAAGTTCCTTAGTTACCGGATTGTAATGGAACGGTGTAATTCCAAGCATTACAACATCAACACCTCTGATCACATCGTGATCGGAAAGTTTGACGGGTTCTTCAGGATAAAATTTATTAGCGGAATAGATAGACATATCTTTCGTATAATCCAGCAGACCTTCTTCAGTATCCCAGGGAATACGGGGTGCCGGAGCAAGATCAACATTCTCAAATGTCTCGGTTCTGTAAGAAAGGATTTTTAAGTTTGCTTTTGCACCCTGAGGAATTGCTACATAACGGCCTGTTCCGGGAAGGTTCGGTGCTCCCGCATCATTGGGAAGGAATACGCCGGGAAGTTCCAGATTCATCATTGACTTACCGTTAATTTGAATACTTCCCAATGAGAATTCTTCAATGGAGTAATTTACAATGACTTTGTTGTTGTTTTGACTTTCAAGTGTATATCCTGCCTTTCCCCAACTATCCTTGTAAGAATAATTGTCGGCAAAAACACTTGAAAATAGAAAAGCAAAGCTTAACATCACCGTCATAAACTTTGCATTGACATTAAAGTGTAAAGCATTTTTCATTTTTCTTGTTTTTAGTAAATACTTATTTATCGAATAACCTCATTTCAACTTCCGGATAACCATCAAAAGTTTTTCAGACAAGGAATTGCAAATGTCTGAAAAACTTTTGAGGATAAAAAATTTATTTTCTATTTCCGAATAATAATCTTTTCGGAATAGTTAGACCCGTCTTTAGACAGGTTAATGAAATATAATCCGTTTGAAAACCGTGACAAATCAATTTTTGAGGAGTAAGTACCTCTGATCTCAAGGTTTCTCTTCTCATAAACAACAACACCGGTATTGTTATAAATTGTAATATCAATACTTTCGTCTTTTGAAGATGATATTTCCATATTGAAAACACCGCTGTTGGGATTCGGGAAAATATTAAGTCCCATACCACCGAACATCTCATTAATACCAAGACATTCGCTAACGTTAATGACCTGCTCGGCATAGTTCGCGCAACCGTTTTCATCCGTATAAGAATAAGTGATTGTATGATCACCCGTTCCGGCGGTATTCGGATAGAAAGAACCGTCCAAAACACCTGTACCAGTATATTCGCCACCTTCGGGAGTACCGCCGGTAAGCACTAGAGGATCGTTGTAAACACAAACGGTGTCAACAAGGTCGAACGACACATCAGGCATAGCATTGATCATTACGGCAATAGCTTCCGAGAAATCTCCTTCACCACATTCGTTAACACCCTTAACGGTAATGAAAACCTCACCCGAGAAAGTTGCGTCCCAGTCAACTTCACCGGTCATATCGGTTCCGGAAATCGTTCCGGCATCGGCAGGGTCAATACTCCACATATAACTTTCTGCATACATAGCACCGGTTGTAGTGTATTGTGTATTGTCTCCATCCTGACACAAAACGGTTTCACCTTCGGGAGTAGCTGCAACTTGCGGTAACGGTTTAACATTAACCGTTGCAGTGTCGTAAACGGTAAATATCCCGTCATCGACAGCAACAACATATTTAGTTGTATCCGTAGGAGTTACAACCGGATTTTGTTCGTCGGAGGTAAATCCTTCGGGAATGGAAGTCCAGGAATATGTAAAACTACCCGAGCCTCCGGTTGCGTTTGCAGAAAGTTGTGACGATTCACCTGCACAAATATCGGTCGGATCAGCCGAAACGGTAATCTCGGGAATATCGGCACCAACATTTAAAGTAACTGGTACTACCGTCATAGGAGCATCGGGATCATCGCTGGCAATATTAAGATTGGCAGTATAAACTCCTTCATCAAGGTCGGCAGCACTAAAAGTAACCTGAATATCATCATTTTCATCTGGTGCCAGAGTTCCTTCGGTATGATCCAACATTAACCAGCCCAAAACATAAACGCCATAATCTTCAACTTCACCGTATGTTGTTGTTCCGCAAGGATCACCACAATCGGAACCCGAATATTTAATCCTGATTCTCATAACCGTTTGTCCGGGGGTTGCATCAGTGGGAACAGTTATGGAAAATGTTCCCTGACCACTATTGTCGGCTTCACAAACAACATTTTCGCCCGGGTCGTCAAAGTCACCGTCAATGTTCCAGTCAATCCAAATGCCAAGGTCGTCGGAAGTGTAAACACTACCGTTGGTCACAGATATATCATACGATTCACCCATATTTACCATTGTTGACATAGATGTGTAATCGGCATATCCGTCGCAGGAAGTTGAATTATTGATTGTTCCGAAAGTAACGTTACTGATATATTCGTCACATCCACCGCTTGCACTGCAATAATCCTCAACACTTTTACTTGTAATTTCGGGTGTGATATCGAAAGTTAAGTCAAGCTCACCGGTATTTGTAATCGTAAGTGTTTGAGTTGCCGATCCTCCGATAGTAAGATTTTGAACCATAGCATCAGGAGTAACTGCAATATGAGGATTTCCCCATTGTATTGAAGCAAAAGCACCTACGGATTCACCTTCGTCATGCATTGCCGTCACACTGTACTGATAAACACCGTAGTCGGGCAGCATATCGGAATATGTTGTTTCGGTAGTTGTACCAAGCAATTCTCCATCCCTGTAAACATTGAAATAAAGAAATTCTTTTCCCTCAAAAACCCAGTTGAGAATAGTTTCACCGGTTGCCTCATCAAGAGTAACGGTAAGGTTTGTAGGCTTGGGAAGATTGTTTGTCACGTAAGGAGAAACATAAGTCATAAAAAGATTATTTCTTGTATCCATCCACGCAGGATAAACTTTTGAGCCTCTGGCTGTGATTCCAATATAATCACCCATATAATCACCGGCAAGTCCTGCAATAGGAGTAGGTGTAAAAGCAACGTCACTGACTTTAAAATCCTCCCAGGTTTCACCACCGTCGAAGGAATTTGCACAATATACTTCACACTGACTACTACTTACATTCCTGTCGTCATACCATATTGCGCTCAATGTTCCCGTTTCCGGATCACAGGTTATCCAGGGCATATAATGTTTTTTACCCTGTCCCATCGGATCTTGATTTATTCTAATCGGGTTTGACCAGCTTGCACCCTCATCTTCCGAGCGTATCATATAAACATCGGCATCGCTTCCGGTATTCGTTCCGGGAACACCGATATTACACCAAACAACATAAATGTTTCCGCTGAAACCGCCATTGCTGATGTCAACAGCCATAGCCGGGAAAGAATTCACTCTCATACTTTTACCGACTCCCGAATTTCTGATACCACGAATATTATCAATTATTCTTATTGCCGTTTCAAAAGTCTGACCTCCATCCGTGGACTTAGCAAAACCAATGGCTTTTTCGTCCTGCGGCCAACCGTCATATATTGCCCAGATAGCATACACCTCTCCGTTGGGGCCTGTTTGAAGATTTACACCCTGATTATGGCTTCCCGCATTAACGGCAGAGCTGATATTCATATGAG
>JALSSR010000034.1 GCA_026984135.1 Bacteroidales bacterium | reverse complement strand
CACGGTCTACGGAATGTTGAGACGCATGGTCTACGGAATGTTGAGACGCACGGTCTACGGAATGTTGAGACGCATGGTCTACGGAATGTTGAGACGCATGGTCTACGGAATGTTGAGACGCACGGCCGTGCGTCTCTATCATTCCCTTTTTAAAATAAATAATCTTATCCCCCGGTTTAATAATTCCCTGTTTAATGACCCGAGCAAAGATTCCTTCCGTAGGCATAACACAGTTTCCGACCAGACTGAAAATTTCGCAACCGGTATGGCATTTTTTCCCGATTTGGGTTACCTCCAGTTCGGTTTCACCTATGAGAAGTCTGTCGCCGGGTTTTGTCTCATACAGTACAATTCCTTCCGTGGTAATGTTTTCGGCAAATTCTCCGAATTTTATCTCCCTGCCGATTGCTTTTGAAGATTTTTCAATGCTTTCGCGTGCCAGCAAACTTACCTGCCGTCTCCATTTTCCCGAGTGTGCATCATTCTTCACACCGAGTTCAAACAATTCAATATATTCAACCGGTTGTTTTACCGTCCCTTTCTTTTCCGATATGTTGACCGATAATACTTTAGTTCCCGTTTGTTGCATATTTATTCTCATTTATAGATTGCAAAAGTAAGAAGTTAACAGAAAAAGAGAGGTTTTGGTTTATCATTATATTAAAAATATTTCCGAATTAAAAAAATTACATATTTTTACAAAATTAAAAAAGTTGCAGACTTGTTTTTTTATACAATTATTTTACGGTTTTCCATGTTGATATCCATTTTGTGGGACTTTGATATATACTTGTCCGGCAAAACATTACGGCTTTTTAGGTATAAAGTTTGGCAAGCCTTTTACGAAAAAGTTTTTAGTAATGCATAAATTTTCAATTACCGACAAACTGGTTATTGCGTCGTTAACAATAAGTATCTTAACAATAATTATTGTTGCGACATTTTCATTTTACAGAACCAAAAATGCTATATTGGAGAGGACATTCAATCAACTTACTTCCGTGAGGGTCATTAAAACAAATCTTCTTAAGGAATTTATTAATAACAGTGTATTGGAAGTAAAAATTGCAAAATCATCAACCGACATAAAATCCATACTTAATTATTTAAACAAGCAAAAAGAAAGTTCTGTGTACACTGAAATGGACAGTAAGATACCGGAAAAGAATAGCTCCTTCGTTAGTCAGATATCAGAAAACTATTTTGTCAATATTTTTTTAATAGGAATGAATAAAAGGCTCTATTATATAAAAAACGAATCGGGTTATCAATTGAATAACAACGACTATTATGAAAATGTATGGCATAAGACTAAAGACAGTAAGTCGGTTATCATCAGCGACCTTCGATTTCAACCGGCCGACAGTAATATATTTTTGACTTTAAGCGCACCAATCACAAACCGTTTGGGAAAACCGGAAGGGATAATTGTTTTTGAAATATCCACAAATCCTATTGATGAGATTATGCTGGAAAAAAATTCATCGGCCGGATTGGGTCAATCAGGCGAATCGTATCTTGTTGGAAATGATTATTTGATGCGCAGTTCGTCGCGGTTTATTAAAAATTCCATTTTAAGAACTCAGGTAAAAACAGAAGCGGTTGATTCGGCAATAAGCAATATCACGGGTGCCGATATAATATTCGATTATCGTGGAATTAAGGTTTTAAGTTCTTATGGAAAAATTTCATTGTCGAATATTACTTGGTACATTCTTGCCGAGATTGATTATGACGAGGCAATAATACCTGTTTATAAAATCAAAAATGAAATAATCCTTGTCAGCGTGTTCATATTTATTGTTGTTTTGATAGTTGTAATATTATTTTCAAAAATGATTACGGTGCCGATAGAAAAACTGAGTCAGGCTGCACGAGAAATCGGCTCCGGTAATCTGAACATAAAGGTTGATACGGGATTGAATGATGAAATAGGGGAGCTTGCCGAATCATTTAATAAGATGACAGACAAATTGAAGTCGCAGGCTGTAAAAATTAAAGAGGAACAGAAAAAAAGTCTCGGTTCATTGATTGACGGTCAGGAGATTGAAAGGCAAAGATTATCAAGGGAGCTTCATGATAGTCTCGGACAGTTGCTTATAGGTCTGAAACTGAAATATGAAAATTGCCTGAGCAAATCCTCTATTAAGGATATTCAAAACTCAGGTTATGAATCGTTAGGCCGTCTGTTTGATAAAACAATTGATGAAACGCGAAGAATCTCAAACAATCTTATGCCTGCAGCTCTGTCTGAATTCGGTTTGATTACTGCAGTACGAAATATTTGTAATGAAATTACCGAATCGTCGGGTACTAACGTTTTATTTGCTATTGAAAACGGCTTTAAAATTAATGATCCCAAAATAAATATCTACATTTTTCGAATTGTTCAGGAGGCTTTAACAAATATTGTGAAACATTCAAAAGCAAAAAATGCAAGTGTTGGATTCAAATATGAATCTGAGCGTTTGAGAATTGAGATAATTGATGACGGTATCGGTTTTGAGGTTTCAAGAAGTATGAATAGAAAGGGACATGGGCTTACAAATATCTACGATAGAGTTACATTGCTCGGGGGTAAAATGAAATTGTCGTCGAAGCCTGCCAAAGGTACGAGCATTTATATTGAAATACCGCTAATTATAAATGAAAATGAGTGAAATAAAGATTGTTTTGGTTGATGATCATCAAATCGTAAGAGATGGAATAAGAGCACTTTTGTCGGATAATCCGCAAATGAAGATAGTGGGCGAGGCCACAAACGGCTATGAACTTTTCCATATTTTGAAAACAGCGACACCTGATGTCATACTGCTTGATATTTCATTACCCAAAATGTCGGGAATAGAAGTTGCAAAAATATTGTCATCCGATTTTAAACGGATAAAAATATTAATGCTTTCGATGTACACTTCCGAAGATTTTATTTTTAATGCTCTCAAAGCCGGAGTACACGGATATTTGCCGAAAAATACAACAAGGGATGAGTTGCTTTTGGCAATAAACGAAATTAATAACGGACGGGAATATTTTAGTAAATCCATATCGGATACGATATTAAAGAGCTATGTTAACAAGGCAAAATACGGTGAAAAAGTATCGCAAAATAATCTTAACTGTTTGACTAACAGAGAACGGGAGATATTGCAATATGTAGTAGAAGGAATGAGTAATCCCGATATGGCAAAAAGATTGTGTATAAGTGTACGTACGGTTGAAACTCATAAAACGAGTATTTTGAAAAAACTTGATCTTAACAATACGGTTGATCTTGTTAAATTTGCAATAAAAAACAATATCATCGAATTATAGTATTCCAAATACGTGAAACACGTATTCCTTTTTACGTGGAGACACTATTGTACAAAACAATTAAGTGTTTCACTTTTGTTCCCGCAATATAATTTTTTTAGCTTATGAATAAGTATTTACTTCTATTATTTATTGCTTTGCAAGGAGGCTTGTTGTATGGACAGCAAGACAGTGTTGACACAAAACATCCGTTATCAATAACATTGGACCTTATGAGCCGGTATGTATGGCGAGGTACCGACTATGGCGGTTCGCCAAGTATTCAGCCGGGTATTTCTTATAGTCTTGCAGGTTTTACATTTGGTACTTGGGGGGCATATACCACAAACAATCCCGGAGTTCAGGAGGTGGATTTATTTTTGTCATATTCCATAAAAAATATGTTTTCTTTAACCGTTACCGACTATTTCTTCCCCGACGAAGGTAGTAATTACAACTATTTTGAATATGGCGAAATTCGTACGGGTCATGTGTTGGAAGGTTCTTTATCCTTTGACGGTACTGATAAACTGCCGTTATCTATTTTTGTGGCAACTAATTTCTACGGTGCGGATGCTCAAAGGCTAAATGCCGACAGCACTTCGGCGGGAATCCAGTATTCCACGTATGCCGAGGCTGCCTACACTTTTAAATATTTTAACGTTTTTATGGGATTTAATCTTACATATCCCGATACCGAAAGAGGTGAAATAGGATATTACGGTACTTCAATAGGAGTAATTAATTTGGGTTTAACCGCATCAAAAAAGATACGAATAACCGATAAATTTTCCTTACCGGTTACTGCCTCAATAATTACAAATCCGCAGGCTGAAAAGATATATCTCGTTGCCGGATTTTCATTTTGACAAATAAATAGATTCATTAATTAAAAATTTAAAACAATGGGTTTCGATACAGGTACAACAACATTTATGATACTCAGTACGAGTCTTGTGATGTTAATGACACCGGGATTGGCATTCTTTTACGGCGGATTGGCCGGAAAAAGGAATATTCTCGGAATAATGATGCAAACTTTTGTTTCATTGGGTTTAACAACAATTTTATGGATATCCGTCGGATATTCTTTAAGTTTCAGCGGTGGAGAAGGTGCAATATTCGGAAATTTGGATTGGGCGTTTTTAAAAGGTATTCCGTTTGATAATCCATACAGCGGTGCTGACGGAAAATATCCGGAATATATTTTTATCGCCTACCAAATGATGTTTGCCATTATAACTCCTGCTCTGATTACGGGCGCATTTGTCAACAGGGTTACTTTTAAAGCTTATTTGATTTTTCTTGTAGCCTGGCAGTTATTGGTTTACTATCCGTTTGTGCATATGGTTTGGGGCGGCGGACTATTGGCTCAATGGGGCGTTGTTGACTTTGCCGGAGGTATAGTGGTGCATGCCACAGCCGGTTTTGCTGCCTTGGCTTCGGTATTTTATGTAGGAAAGAGGAGAGACAGGCAGTCGCCACCCAATAGCATACCACTTGTTGCTATAGGTACCGGATTATTATGGTTCGGATGGTACGGTTTTAATGCAGGTAGTGAGCTAAAGGTTGACGCAGTTACAACTACGGCTTTTCTTAGTA
>JALSSR010000033.1 GCA_026984135.1 Bacteroidales bacterium | reverse complement strand
TGAACCTGTCAATTCTGTCATACTTTACGGGAACAACTTCTTTACCCGTTTGGTCAATAAACCCGAACCGGTTATTCTTCATTACCAGCGCCCAGGCATTTCCTTTGGAGCCGAACCTTTCAATTCTGTCATACTTTACGGGAACAACTTCTTTACCCGCTTGGTCTATAAACCCAAAGTTGTTATCCTTCATTACCAACGCCCATGCATTTCCTTTGGAGCCGAACCTTTCAATTCTGTCATACTTTACGGGAACAACTTCTTTACCCGTTTGGTCAATAAACCCAAAGTTGTTATCCTTCATTACCAACGCCCATGCATTTCCTTTGGAGCCGAACCTTTCAATTCTGTCATATTTAGCAGGTACTATTACCTCACCGTTACGGTTAATAAAACCGTATTTATTATCTTTTTGCACCAATGCCCAGGATATCCCTTTAGTGCCGTAATTATCAACTTTGTCGTAATTGTTTTGCTGGGAGATTACATTGCCGGCCATAAAAAACCATGCAAACATAATTGAAAGAAAAGATTTCATGATTTGAGATTTTAAGTTTTGAAAGGAACGAAAAAATACGGAATAAATTGTATGGATTATGAATAAAAGTGTTAATTTTATGCATTGCTTCGTGAATTACTTGGCAGTTTCGGTTGTTAAACTGCTTTGACTATGAACTTTGTAGAGTTGAAATTGAATTGTAAAAGAATGGTATGTTGATAGTCACGAATGTACGAATACAAAACATTAGTGCATTCGTGGCTAATAAAATCATAAGCGGCCCAATATTTAAATTTTAATCATCCGCCTTATCTATAATCAGAAAAATATCCTCATTATCTTTTTTCATAAGATATTTTTCCCGGGCGTATCTTTCGAGTGCGGCGGTATCGGTTTTCAGCAAGCGAAGGGTGATGCTGTCGTTACGGATATTTTCGAGATAATACTCTTTCTGTTTTTTCAAATCGTGAAGTAAAACGGTTTGTTTAATCCTGCCTATGAGGTTGTTACTGTCGAAAAAAGTAATCCAGACTATAAATGCCAGTATGGCAATTACGTATTTGTTTTTCAGATATGGGATTAAACTTTTCATAAAAAATCATTTCAGTTTGCAAAATTAAATAATAAACGAGCAAAGTCAACCGAAGATTGTAAAACTTACTAAATGATTATTGTTAATAAACCTGAGTACTTGCAAAAAGTGGATTATTTAATTTATAACAGACTCATAGTGTGTCTTTTTCGAAAATAGCATCCGTATTATTTAGGTCCGAGAATATCAACAATCTCTTTGTATGAAATAACCTCTTTTTCGAGAAGTATCATAGCCATTTTTTCAAGATTCTCTTTTTTTTCGATCAGAATTTTTTTTGCATCTTCATAGCAATTGTTGATAATTTCCTTAACTTCCTCATCAATAAGTTTTTCCAAATACTCGGAACGTCGTTCCAAGCCTGACGGATTTCCGAGAAATCCCGGTGAAGAGCGGTTTACAAGTGAGATATTGGGGAGTTTTTTGCTCATCCCGTAAACGGTAACCATATTTTTTGCAAGTTGAGCTGTTTTTTCAAGGTCATTTGAAGCACCTGTGGAAACTTCACCGAAAATAATTTCTTCGGCAGCTCTCCCGCCGAGCAATCCTTTTATTTTACCGAGTAATTCGCTTTTCGACATAAGATACCTGTCTTCGAGCGGCATTTGCAGAGTATAACCAAGGGCACCTATTCCCCGGGGAACGATTGACACTTTTTGAACTTCGTCGGCACCCGGAGTAAAATATCCGACAATTGCGTGTCCGGATTCGTGATAGGCAACGATTTTTTTCTCTTTTTGATTAATGATTTTATTTTTCTTTTCAAGTCCGGCAATAACTCTTTCAATTGCAGCTTCGAAGTCGGCCATCAAAACGGTACTGTGTCCGTTTCTGACTGCAAGAATGGCAGCCTCATTGCATACGTTGGCAATTTCAGCACCTGCAAAACCGGGTGTTTGTGCCGCAAGTCTTTTAATATCAACATCTTTATCCATCTTGAGATTGCGGGTATGAACTTTAAATATGGCTTCCCTGCCTTTCATATCGGGTTTGTCAACAAGCACTTGTCTGTCGAATCTACCGGGTCGTAGCAATGCGGGGTCAAGAACTTCAGGGCGGTTAGTGGCACCCATAATAATCACTCCTGCTTCGGCATCAAAGCCATCCATTTCCACAAGTAGCTGATTAAGAGTGTTCTCTCTTTCATCATACCCACCGCCGTAAGCACTATTTTGAGCTCGGCTTTTTCCTATAGCATCAATTTCATCAATGAAAATAATACAGGGAGCTTTGGTTTTTGCTTCCCTAAACAAGTCGCGTACACGTGCAGCACCCACACCTACAAACATCTCGACAAAATCCGAGCCTGACAAACTGAAAAAGGGAACTCCGGCTTCTCCCGCAACAGCCTTTGCCAGCAACGTTTTTCCTGTTCCCGGAGGACCGACCAATAGAACTCCTTTGGGAAGTTTGCCTCCTAACTTTGTATATTTGGACGGTGCCTTAAGAAATTCAACCAACTCTTTTACCTCCTCAACTGCCTCATCCACACCGGCCACATCTGTGAATTTTACGGGATTTTCGGGCTGTTCGGCAAGAATCTTTGCTTTGCTTTTGCCAATATTTAACATCGGACTGCCCGGACCCATCTTGTTGAATATGAGACCCCACAGGGCAAAGAAAAAAATGAACGGTAAAATCCAGTCGAGTATGAAATTCCTGAATCCGTTAGATTCAACTTTGCCTTCTATACCAACACTTTTTGATAACAGTTTAGAAATAAGTTCGGGATTGCTATAGTTGGGAATACGGTTAACGGTAAATTGCCGGTTTATCTGCTCTTCAATGGATTTTATCCTTAAGCGCCACGGAGCAACCGGCCCCTTTTGTAATTTGGATTCGGAAGTGTCTTTCGTATTTTTATTTTTTAATTCACCTACTATTTTATCCGGATATATAACAACTCTTTGCACCTTTGACGAATCAACCTGATGTATAAATTCATCATATGAAAATTTCTTTGGTCCTGTTGTTCCGCCCGAGAAGAATATGGAATCAATCAGGCTAAAAAAAACTAACATCCCGATAAAGTAATAAATCGAAAATTTATCTCTCTTTTTCATAATTTACAGTGTTTGAATGAAAAACTAAATCGGATTGCTATTTATCATAATTTGTTCCACGGGAAAGATTTGTCAGTAAAATGACACCGAATTAAGTTTTTTTAACATACTTTGTTTCTTGTCGGCATCAGGTCAACTTATAACCGAATTACAATCCTATCTCGTCACTTATTTCACGCATTGCCTCTAAGCATATTTCCACAAATTCGGGGAGTGGAATGCCTATTTTTTCACATTCCATAATATTCTCACGGCGCACGGAAGCAGCAAATTTTTTCTCTTTCATTCGTTTAATGACCGATTTGGGCTTAACACTTGCCAGCTTTTTATCGGGATATACCAAAGTTGTCGCAACTATCATTCCCGTAATCGTTTCTCCGGCAGCGAGGGCATACTGGAATTCCTTCGACCGTATTTCTCCCGAAGAAGTCTCGTTGTGCATTCTTATGGCATCAATTATTTCAGGATCAATATCCTTTTCTTTCAGTATTCTTGCAGTCTCTTTTCCATGTATTGTCATATCGCCGTTTACGGACTCCACATCCAAATCGTGAAGCAAACCTGCCAGACCCCATTTGTCTTCATCGCGACCGAGTTTGCGTGCCAGTGCCCGCATAACCGCTTCAGAAGCAAGGCAGTGGTTGATCATATTGGGTGCCTTGACATATTGCCGGAGTAATTTTAGTGCTTCTTCCCTTTTCATAGATTTGATTTTAGTGAGCATCAATACCATGCAACATATAAAACAGATGCATCAGTGTTTTAAGTATTTCCGTCATATATTCGTTCACGGCTTTAACACTTCCGGGGAGGGCATATATCAATGTTTGTCCTGCCGTACCGGCAACTCCGCGGCTCAAGTAAGCATTGGGTTTTTCAATTCCGTATTTCATCCTTATCATCTCCATAATACCGGGAATCTCTTTTTCAATTATAGAACCTACAACTTCGGGTGTGAAGTCGCGCGGGCCTATTCCCGTTCCACCGGTTGTGAAAACAACGTCTGTCTTTTCAGTTACGGCCTTTTTCAGGAGAGTTAGGAGTGCTTCGGGGTCATCGGGAATGATAGTGTGTTCGATTTCAGATCTTTCACCTTTTTTTTCAAAATGGTTTCTTGTCATTTCAATGATTTTCGGTCCGCTCCTGTCTTCGTAAACTCCTTTGAAAGCCCTGTCGCTCAGGGTTATGACATTGATTTTGTACGTTTTCGGTATGTATTCCAGTTCAACGCCTGCCTTGAGTGTTCCGGTTTTTTTTACACGACAAAAGATACCGACCTTAGGCATAACATAATTTCCGGGTTCACGAAATTTATCGTGAAAGGGTTTGCCCGCCGCCGTAACTTCCAGCTCGACATTTCCGTCTGAAAACCTGTCGAATATTTTGGCATCAATGTCGCCCATTCCTTCAAGGGAAATATTTTCGGCAAATTCACCGTATTCAAATTTGCGACTGCCGGTCAGATTTCCGAAATGCTCAACGTGACCGAGACCGAGCAGACTGACGGGACGCACCGTGCCTTCGTGTGCATCGCCTTTAATGCCGTCGCCGGTCAGCATGATTTCGTTTACGGGAAATTTTCTGCCCCGTTCCTTGGCAAGATTAACAGATACTATTTTATATTTTTTCATTTTATTATAAATTTTTTAGAGACGCACGGCCAATGGTACGTTGAGACGCACGGTCTATGGAATGTTGAGACGCATGGTCTACGGAATGTTGAGACGCACGGTCTACGGAATGTTGAGACGCACGGTCTACGGAATGTTGAGACGCATGGTCTACGGAATGTT
>JALSSR010000032.1 GCA_026984135.1 Bacteroidales bacterium | reverse complement strand
TTTATACACCTCGCTGGTGGCTGATTGATGAAAACAACAAAGTTTATGTTGGTGATACAAGTACCAATATTAACTATGAACAGTTATTCCTTGATCTGGGTATTTCGGTTACTTTTGGACCACAGTTTGAACCGGGACCTTATTATATTGGAAATAAGGGTAGTGGTGAAGACGCTACAAAGATTTATAAGATAATGTCTGATCATAATGGCTTGATTGAATCAAGTTTGACTTATGCCGACAGTTCAAGGCAATGGCTTGGCGGAGTTTCGGATATTGATGTTCCCGGTGATCCTCAAAACTGGATCAGGTCTGGAACCTATGCCGGAGGTGGCCAGAACGACTGGGATATGCCAAGTAATCCATGGGACCCGGATGAGGTTTATGAAAAAATTGCGAATGGTACTTGGGCTCCATACGGTTTGGTGGCACATTCCGAGCAAGACCCCACAGGACCTGCAATAAACGCTAACTCAAAGTCTTTTACAAAGCAATTGAGAAATCTCAATAGTGTTGATATTGTACTAACACCGGATAAATCAAAATGGACAAGGTGTCCGGTACTTGAAATGAGCCCTGATGAATCACTTTCAGAGGGTCATGTGAAAAAGTTCTCATTAAGATTTTCTCCCTCTCTTGACAAGGAAGGAAATGCTTACAGCTGGCCTGCCGACTCGGTACAGAGTGATAATCCCAATGACCCGAACTACATATATCCTTACGGTATGAGTTGGTTCCCGGGATATGCTATTAATCTTGAAACAGGAGAAAGAATGAATATTATGTTTGGTGAGAATTCCTGGTTATCAGGTGAGAACGGACGTGATATGCTTTTTAATCCTACTTCAAATGTGCTTGCAGTACCCGGTGGTGATCCTTTGTTTGGTGGACAGCATTATGTTTATATTATGGGACATACATCGTTTGATGTTGCAGGACAACTTCATTTGGATTTTCCTGCATATGACGCCGGAAAAACACTTGTTAATATGTTGGATACAATACCTGCTAGTTTGCAAACGCTATATAGAAGTTATATTTTCGGATCAACAATGTATTGTGGAATTCCTTTGTCGGTTAAAGGTCAGGAATGGCTGTCGAATGAAGCTAAAATTGGTATTAGAATAGCCAAACCTTATGCAAGATATTATTCCGTAGCCGATACGGCATTACCGGAAGGTGAAAATAAGCATTATCCGTTATGGACATTCACAACGGAAAGTGTTGCGGCAACGGAATACAGCAGAGAAAAAGCTGTTAGTGATCTGGATTTGATCAATGTTGTTCCGAATCCCTATTACGCATATTCCGATTATGAAAGAGTTCCTCTTGACAACAGGGTGAAAATTACTAACCTCCCTGAAAAATGTGTAGTTACCATTTTTACTGTTAACGGGACTAAGATCAGGCAATTTACTAAAGACGATCCTCTGACGTCAATAGATTGGGACTTGAAAAATACTGCTGGAATACCTATAGCAGGCGGAATATATATTATACATATTAAGGATGAAAAGACCGGAGATGAAAGAATAATTAAATGGTTCGGTTCATTACGTGTCGAAGACTTCAAACAATTCTAATGAAATAAGGATATTTGAATTAATATAAAATATAATAACATGAAGAACTTTTATAAATCCCTATTAGCAATCTTTTTTGCAGCTATTGTTTTGATGCCGTTTAACGATATTATGGCAGGAAATAAAGACAGATCGGGTGAAGCAGGTGCCGGAGAACTTTTAATCAATCCCTGGGCACGAAGTGCCGGCTGGGGTGGTGCCAACGTTTCTAATGTCCGGGGGCTGGAAGGATCCTACAATAATATTGCAGGGGTTGCCCATACCAAACAAACGGATATTAACTTCACATATACTTCATGGCTTGGTGGCTCCGGAATTAAACTTATGGCTGCCGGTATTGCACAGAGAGTAGGTGAAGCAGGTGTTATTACTTTGGCATTTCAATCAATGAGTTTTGGTGATATCCAAATTACTACCGTTGACCAGCCCGAAGGTGGTTTGGGAACTTTCTCTCCTTCGCTGATGGCTATTACTCTTGGATATGCAAAAGCATTTTCAAATAGCATATACGGGGGTCTTAGTATTAAACTGATTTCCGAATCTATTAAAAATGCCAGCGCCCAAGGTGTTGCCATTGATGCCGGAATTCAGTATGTAACCGGTGAACAGGAGAATGTTCATTTTGGTATCTCTCTTAGGAATGTCGGACCTAATATGAAATTCTCCGGAGACGGTTATTCATTAAGTACTGCTATTCCCGGGAAAAACAACTTGTTTACCATGACTCAAAGAGGTGCTTCCTTTGAACTCCCGACACAGCTGAATATAGGCGCTGCTTATGATTTCCTTTTTGATATCGGACGTTTTACACTTGCAGGAAACTTTGTTTCCAATGCCTTTACAAAAGACCAGTTCGTTATTGGAGGTGAATTCTCATTTAGAGAATTGGTTGTTCTCAGAGCAGGATATACTTATGAAGACGGAATATGGAATGATATAACTGATCCTGCTAAGACAAATGCAAACAGAGGTCTTAGCGCCGGTTTGACTGTACAGGTTCCGTTGAATAAAGACAAGACAAGATTTATCGGTATTGACTATACATATATTCCTACTACTTCTTTCAGCTCGACAAATATGTTTGCTGTTAGAATCGACCTGTAGTTATTAGGATTTATTTGATTAGAAAATATTTTTTTAAAGGACCCTTTTATTAAAGGGTCTTTTTATCATTTTTATTAAATTTAAAATGCTTTAAAAATGGGGAAAGTTAGCTATTATACGAAAGAGGGGATTAAGAAATTACATGATGAGCTGGAACAGCTTGTAAAGGTTGAACGCCCCTCTATATCAAAGCAAATTGCTGAGGCAAGAGATAAAGGAGATTTATCGGAAAACGCTGAGTATCACGCCGCCAAGGAAGCTCAGGGTATGCTGGAACTTAAAATAGCCAAGCTTCAGGAAGTGATTCATAATGCCAGAATTCTCGATGAATCCAAACTCGATACTTCAAAAGTACTTTTGTTTTCTACCGTGAAAATAAAAAATTTGAAAAACGGCAGTTCAATGACCTATTCTATCGTTCCCGAACAGGAAGCAGATCTGAGAAACCAAAAGATATCTGTTACTTCGCCCATTGCTAAAGGACTACTCGGTAAGATGGTTGGTGACACGGTTGAAATAAAAGTACCTGCCGGAGTTATCCCTTTTGAAATAGTTGAAATATCCAGATAGTTTATCCCTTAAATTTAAAAAACTATGGCAAGTATATTTACTAAAATCGTTAAAGGAGAGATACCTTCTTATAAAGTTGCCGAGGATGAAAATTATTATGCGTTCCTTGACATTAATCCTCTTGCAAAAGGCCATACTCTTGTTATCCCGAAAAAGGAAGTTGATTATATCTTCGATCTGGATGATGAAACATATAAAGGATTATTCGACTTTACAAAAAAGGTTGCTGAAGCAGTTGAAAAAAGCGTTGACTGTATCCGTCTCGGAATGGTTGTGTACGGGCTTGACGTCCCTCATGTACATATTCATCTTATTCCTTTAAAAGGTGTCGGAAATGAGCTTAATTTCAGTAATCCGAAGGTGAAGCTGTCTGATGATGAATTTCGTGAAATAGCCTCAGCTATTGGCAGCGAATTTAATAAAACTTTGTTGGAGGAGGATGGTAAGATATAGAAGTTATGAAGTTTGGAGGTTAGGAAGTTTAGAAGTTATGAAGTTATGAAGTTTGGAAGTTAGGAAGTTCTTGGAACCTGAAACTTGAAACCTGAAACCTGAAACTTGAAACCTACTAATAAGCCCTTACATTTCTTCCTTCAATATAGTTAATGTATGATTTATTGACAACCTTATTGCCTCCCGGTGTAGGATAATTGCCCGTAAAATACCAATCGCCCGTATGATCGGGAATTGCTTCGTGCAGATCTTCAATTGACTGATAAATAATCCCAACTTTGGCTTTGATATCTTTTGAGACAAGCATTTCCGCTATTTTACCCGATATTTGCTCTGGAGTAAACGGTTTATAAATATCTTTGACATAATTTACAATCTCTTCCTTGGGTTTGTATTCCTGCATTTTACACTTTTTGTAAACCTCGTTGATTAATGACTTTTGGTTTGTATCGTAAAGAAGTTCAATGGCAGCTCTGAAAGCTATAAAGTCATTTAACTTTGCCATATCAATACCGTAGCAGTCGGGATACCGGATTTGGGGAGCTGAGGATGCAATTATTATTTTTTTCGGGTTTAACCGGTCAAGAATACGTATTATGCTTTGTTTGAGAGTTGTTCCCCTTACAATGGAATCATCCAGAACCACAAGGCTGTCCACTCCGTTTCTGACAATGCCGTAAGTAACATCATAGACGTGTCCTACCAAATCATCCCTTTTGTTATCCTGAGTTATGAATGTGCGCAATTTGGCATCTTTTACCGCTATTTTTTCAATTCTGGGTCTCAGTTGTAAAATTTTGTCAAGTTTTTCGGGAGTAATATCTTTCCCCTCCTTCAAAATATTATCTCTTTTTACCGTGTTACAAAACCTGTCAAGTTCCTCTGCAAGACCTCTGAAGGCAACCGATGCCGTATTCGGTATATATGAGAAAACAGTATTTTCAAGGTCATAATCAATGGCTTTCAGGATTGACGGGGCAAGAAGACTTCCCAGTTTTTTTCTTTCAAGATAGATATCTTTGTCTGTACCGCGTGAGAAGTAAATTCTTTCGAAAGAACAGGCTTTTTTCGAAGTGGGTTCGGTGAAAGGAACCTCATCTATATTACCGTCTTTTTTAATTATCAGCACATGGCCGGGCTTAACCTCTTTGATTGATTCTATGGGTACATTAAAAGCTGTTTGTATAGCCGGTCTTTCCGATGTTACCACTACCACCTCATCATCGCTGTAATAAAAAGCCGGTCTGATACCCGATGGGTCACGCATTACGAAAGAATCACCATGACCAATCAGCCCGGCAATTGTATAACCGCCGTCCCAGTTAACAGTAGCATTTTGGAGAATTTTTTGAATATCAAGTTCTTTTCCTATGCGCTGAGTGCTCTCCTTTTTTGAGAAACCCTCTTTCTTAAATTGCTTATAAAGCCTCTCATTTTCCTCATCAAGGAAATGACCTATCTTTTCAAGGATTGTAATAGTGTCGGAAGTTTCAACCGGATATTGTCCGTATTCCACTAACTTTTCAAACAATTCATCAACATTGGTCATATTGAAGTTTCCCGCAAGGACAAGATTTCGCGTAAGCCAGTTATTGGCTCTTTTCACGGGATGAAGATTGCCAATCTCATTTTTGCCGAAAGTGCCGTAGCGGAGATGCCCGAGAAACAACTCGCCCGAAAAGTCAACATTTGCTTTTAGCCACTGAATATCCCGAAGCCGTTTTGGATGTTTTTTTTGTAATTTAATCAGCCTGCTGTATATTTGATTGAAAATATCTTCAATGGGTGATTCATTATTTGAGCGAATACGACTTATATACTTATGGCCCGGCTCCATATCCAGTTTTATTCCTGCAATTCCCGCTCCGTCCTGACCGCGGTTGTGTTGCTTCTGCATCAAAAGGTGTAGTTTTTGAAGACCATAAAAACCGGTACCGTATTTTGAAAGATAAAACTCCAGCGGTTTTTGCAGCCTGACCAATGCTATTCCGCATTCATGTTTGATAAGTTCGCTCATTTGTCAATGAAATTTAATAACATTTTGCCGGATTATTAATAAAATTTCGACCTTTGCAAAAATAATATATTAAATATGAAACGCACAGCCATTTTTACTTTTTTGGTATTATTTTCGCTAATGGCAGTAAGTCAGTATATTACGCCGGATACCGGTGTGAGCTGGAACCTCGACGATCTGGTTCAAAACTCATCCGGAATCGTTACTTTTGAAGATGATTCCTATTATTTATGGGATGATATAACTATTTCGGAAAGCGATACGATTTTAATTTATTCAGATGGAATCTTGCACATCTCTGCCGGAAAACTGATAACCGTTGAAGGTACTCTCAAAGTGAATCCTCCCGCAAATTTTATTTTTACTGCTGTTGATACTACTCAAAATTATTTGGGTTTCAGATTTGAAAATTCCGGTTATTCCCATCTTGCGAATTGTACCGTTGAATTTGGAGGCGGAATAAAACTTATCGGTTCGGATATGACTATTGATAACTGCATAATCAGAAAGAATGATAAGTCATATTCTTCGGGTGCAATAGATCTTTTTCAGTCAAATCCTTTGATTAAGAATTGTACGATATATGAAAATGAAGGTCCTGCAATTCAATCGGCAGCTAATGCCGCATCCTCTGCCGAAATAAGTCAAAACACTATTTATCATAACAACACTGCCAATGAAAATATGCCTCAGATAAATATGGGAACGACCGCCGAAGGTGAGGAATTGAAAATATTTGATAATAATATTGAAGGTTATTATGATAATGCCGGCGGTATTGCGGTTTCAACACTTGCAGGAGGAAGTGTCCTGTGCCGGATAGAAGGTAATGTAATAAAAAACAATCGTTACGGAATAGCTGTTTACGGAAACAATATCTCTTCCGTTATAACCGGAAATACAATTTCGGATAATAATATTCAAAATGATCCGATGCTGGGAGGTAGCGGAATTAATTTTTGGGGCGACACAACCAATGTTTCCATTGTTTCGGAGAATGATATATCGGGAAATCTTTGGGGTATTACCATTATGAACAAGGCAAAACCCAATCTCGGTCAGGTTGAAGATGATACGGTTAATGTTGGGAGAAACTTGATTTATGATAACGGAAATGAGGGTACGGTTTATGCCTTATACAACAATACTCCGGGAAATATCTTTGCCGAAAACAACTATTGGGGTACTTACGATATTGATACCGTTGAAATGTATATTTTCCATCAGCCCGACGACCCTTCACTCGGATTTGTGGATTATCTGCCCATTAAGGATTATCTCACCGGAGAAAAAGAAAATACGGATAAAAGGAATATTGGTTTAATAAAATCTTTTTATCCGAACCCGGTTAAAAATACCGGAATAATTGTTTTTAATACTTCAACATCGGGAAAGATGAAAAAAGTGGAGATTTTTAATATTTTCGGCAAACGCCTGTTTTATGTTAAAACAAAAAAAGATATTTTGTCTTTAAATACAAGCGGAATTACGGAAGGCTTTTATATGATTAGAGTTCAAACGGGTAAAACTTTTGATTTTTATAATTTCTTAAAACAGTAACAAATGATAAATGTTCGTTTTGCAATACCGGAAGATGCTAAAGATATTGTTGAGTTTCAACTGAAAATGGCCAGGGAAACCGAAAATCTCGCACTTAATCCCGATACGGTTTACAAAGGCGTTGCAGCAGTTTTTAATGATAACTCCAAAGGTAAATATTTTGTTGCCGAATATCATGGAGAAATAGTAGCTTCCATGATGCTGACTCCGGAGTGGAGCGACTGGCGTAACAGTACTTTTTTGTGGATTCAATCGGTTTATGTGATGCCCGGGTTCAGAAGAATGGGACTCTTTCGCAGGATGTATGAGTTTGTTAAAGAAATGGTGGAAAATTCACAGGAATATGCCGGTCTCAGACTTTATGTGGAGGTTAACAATAAGGATGCACAGAAAGTTTATAATTTACTGGGAATGACGGGTGAGCATTACAGAATGTTTGAGTGGGAGAAATAGAGACCAGATGATGAGGCGCGAGATTGACGGGCCATTGGAACTATGAATATTGAATTATTATTGCAAAAACTAATTTTAAAAATAAGAACTATGAAGCATTATTTATCTTTTCTTACAACTTTAATTTTAATTCCTTTTTTAACCTTTTCACAAAGCGACAAACCCGACTGGATAGCAGGCTTTCCCGATGCCTGCACATCAATCACTGCCGGAAAACTTGCCACCGTTGACGGCTCGGTCATTACTTCACACACCGACGACAGCCACCGTACAAGGTCGTGGGTCAATATTGTGCCGGCTGCCGACCACAAAAAAGGCGAAACCGTAAAAATGTATAAAAGAGTGGCTTGCGACACCTTTGCAATGCCGACCTATAGTCATAATGTCATTGGAGAGATTCCCCAGGTTGCTCATACCTTTGCTTATATCAATACTGCCTACCCGTCGCTGAACGAAAAGCAACTGGGCATAGGAGAATCAACATTCGGAGGAAGGCATGAATTGCAATCCGACAACGGGCTGATTGATTGTCAGAGGCTCTGTAAGCTTATGCTTGAACGTTGTTCCACTGCTCGGGAAGCAATTGAAACCGCCGGAGAACTTGTGAAGGAATACGGATGGAATGATGAAGGAGAAGCTTTGACGATTGCCGATAAAAACGAGGTCTGGCATTTTGAAATTGTGGGTCCCGGAAAAGGTAAACGCGGTGCAGTGTGGGTGGCTCAGCGTGTCCCTGACGACCATATTGCCGTCAATGCAAATGCAAGTACTATCAAAGAAATTGACCTCACCGATTCAGGCAATTTTATGGCCTCAGACAATATTTTTGATGTGGCAAAAGAAAACGGCTGGTGGAATCCCGACACGGAGACATTCAAATTTTGCTATGCTTATGCTCCGCATAGTCGTGAGTCGGTGGCTGCCCGTAGAAGGGAGTGGCGTGTGTTCGACCTGCTTGCACCATCGCTTAATCTTGATCCCAACGATAAGGATTATCCCTTTTCGGTCAAACCGGATAAAAAAGTGAGTGTTGCCGATATTGTAAAAGTCTTTCAGGATTATTTTGAAGGAACACCCTATGATATGACAAGGCTAATAACAGCTACCGACAAGGAAGGAAAAACGGTTGTTTCTCCCCTGGCAAATCCTTTTATGCCTTACGATCAGCTTGATATACAGAATGTTCAGGGTGGATGGTATTCCGTAAACAAGAAAACGGGAAAGATCAGATTTCTCGGCGAAAGAACCATAGCCCGTTGGTACACAATGTACGGAACAATAATACAGTGCCGCAATTGGTTACCTGATGAAATCGGCGGTGTGGAGTGGCTCGCAATGGACAATATTGCCTCGTCTATCTATATGCCGGTCTATTGTAGCGTGACAGACCTGCCGGAACCTTACAAGACTCCGGGCCGCCCCAATGGTTACACGACAAAATCGGCCTGGTGGGCTTTCAACAGGCTCGGTACTTTGACAGCCCAACGCTGGGGAGACATGCGAAAAGATGTGAGAGCCGTTTGGGATCCTATGCAACAACAAATGTTTGATAATCAAAATAAAATAGAAAAAGAAGCACTTGATAAGTATGACAAAAAGAATCCGGACAAAACCGTTTCATTCCTTACAGGCTATACAAACGAATGGGGAAATAAGGTGGTTACCCAAGCCTGGAAACTCGGTGATTTGCTTTGGACAAAATATGATGAAAAGTTTTGACAACCCCAATTATGAGTAAAAACATATTAAAACGGATCAAGAATATTCCTTCATAGAAAGCTTTCCTCATCCTGTAAGATTCCGGTGACCAACATTCTAATCCGGGCACACAGGCTATTGCCTGCTTCAACCCTTCTGGATGTCAGCGTACAAGGCCGGAGGCCACCCGAAAGGTTTTCCGGGGCCAAACCCGTAGGGTCGGCGGAGGAAAGTGCGGCTGAGTCCCTGCGGGTTGGGAAAAGATTGAGGTTAGAAAGCCGGTACGGATAAAGGATATGGTAAAAAGGGCAATATAAAACCTTTCAAGTTGGATAGAGCCACGTGCGGCTGCGACTTGAAAGGTTTTTTGTATCTTTACCGTCGAAAATTTAACAGAAATGATTATGAACTCCGAAATGATTAAAAAGTACTTGTTTATTTTTGCCTTGCTGTTTCCGTTGTTACTCGGCGCACAGGAAACCGCTTTACCCGAACCTTCCGCCTTCTTCGGCTTTAAGCCAGGAACCGACAGGGAATTATTCACCTATGAGGAACTTGTGGGCTATTTACTGAAGTTGGACGATGCTTCAGGAAATATAAAGATGGTGCAGATAGGGGAATCACCTCTTGGTAAGCCTATGTATGTTTGTCTGATATCATCGCAAGAGAATATCAACAATATTGATAAACTCAAAGAGATCAACAAAAAACTTGCTCTTGATTCGGATATCCCGGAAAATGAAAGAGCGCAGATGATCAGGGATGGGAAGGTTTTTGTTTATGCAACCCTCTCCATGCATTCCAATGAAGTGGGTCCTTCCCAGGCGGCTCCTCTCGTGGCTTATGAGTTGGCAACGACGAATGATCCGGTACTAACTTCGTCTTTGAATGATGTAGTATATATGATGGTTCCCTGCCATAATCCCGACGGAATGGATATGATGGTTGAGCATTACAAAAAATATAAAGATACAAAATACGACGGATGCTCAATGCCCGGTATTTACCATAAGTATGTGGGACATGATAACAACCGCGATTTCATAACTCTAAGCCAAAAGGATACAAAAGCCATTGCCTCCGTTTATAACCTTGACTGGTTTCCCCAGGTTATGGTCGAAAAGCATCAGATGGGTTCACGAGGAGTCAGATATTACGTACCTCCGCCACACGATCCCATTGCTGTGAATATTGATGCCGGAATCTGGAACTGGATGGGGGTATTCGGGTCAAATCTGATTACCGATATGACCGCCGACAGCCTTGCCGGCGTGGCGCAGCATTATCTTTTTGACGATTACTGGCCCGGTTCAACCGAGACTTGTATCTGGAAAAATGTTATCGGAATGCTGACCGAATGTGCAAGTTGTCAACTGGCAAAACCGGTTTATATCGAACCCAACGAACTGGGGGCTCACGGAAAAGGATTGTCGGAATACAAGAAGAGTATTAATATGCCATACCCCTGGAATGGTGGCTGGTGGCGTCTTGGTGATATAATAGACTATGAATTGTCATCAACATTTTCGTTCATTAACACAGCCTCAAAACACAGAGCTGAAATATTGACATTTCGTAACGATCTTTGCCGCAAAGAGGTTCAAAAAGGTAAAACGGAAGCGCCATATTACTATATAATGCCGTTGAAGCAGCACGATCAAAGCGAAATGGCAGGTATTGTCAATTTGCTGAAAGAGCAGGGAATAGAAGTATATGAATTGTCGAAAGATGTTACCATTGACGGCTGTCCCCATTCTGCCGGGGATGTTGTGGTTCCTCTTTCACAACCTTTCCGCTCTTTTATTAAGGAGGTTATGGAGGTTCAGGAGTATCCGGTGCGACACTATACACCCGGCGGAGATATCATTAAACCATACGACATAACGAGCTGGTCCCTCCCACTCCACCGCGGTGTGAAATCGGTTGAAATAGACGTTCGCTCCAAGGAACTTGAAGCCTCCCTGAATAAAATTGAAGGGACGTATGCAATTAAGCGGTCTCCTATGCTTGAGTATTATGCATTTATCTTTCCTGCAGGTAACAATGAAAGCTACAAAGCGGCATTCTATGCCCTGGCGAAAGGCTGGAAAGTTGACAGGACTAAAGAGCCGTTTACGGTCAGAGGCGAGAAAATTGAAAAAGGTAGTTTTTTGGTTTATAAATATGACAAGTTTTTTGACTCTCTTCTTGTGTCTCCCGATGCAATTTCAAGGAAACCCGATGTTGAGCTTGAAACTTTAAAGATGCCGCGGATAGCCCTTGTGGAAACCTTTTTCCACGATATGGATGCCGGCTGGACAAGATTCGTATTCGACGGTTACGGAATACCATATACGGTTGTTCATCCTCAGGATTTTGAAAAAACCGATTTAAAAGGTAATTTTGATGTTGTTGTATTTCCAAGTACTTCAAAGGATGTTTTAAAAAGCGGGAAATATAAGTCGGGAAACAGTTATTATATAAGCAGTTATCCGCCGGAATACAGTAAGGGAATGGGTGACAAAGGAATGCAAAAGCTTATGAGTTTCCTTGACAACGGGGGAATAATTGTCTCCTGGGGACGTTCAACGGAGTTGTTCAACACAAATCTTAAGATTAAACGGGGCGAAAATGACAATGAAGAGTTCAGGTTGCCATTCAATAATATTTCCGGCAGTTTAAGAAAAGAAGGATTGTATTGTCCCGGTTCTTTCGTGAAGGTGGATTTGCACAATACTCATAATCTTACTCTCGGTATGGAGAAGACAACGGGCATTTTTTACAGGGGAAATCCTGTTTTTTCAACCTCCATTCCCAGATTCGATATGGATAGAAGGGTAGTTGCCTCCTTTCCCGAAAAGGATGTTTTACTGAGCGGTTACATGGAGAAAGAAGACCTGCTTGGTAATAAAACGGCAATGGTCTGGCTTAAAAAAGGGAAGGGTCAACTGGTATTAATGGCTTTCAATCCGCAGTTCCGGGCTTCCACACAAGGAACTTTTAAATTGCTTTTTAATTCATTGTTATTGGGAAAAATTGAATAAAGTTTAAAAAATGTTTAAGAAAATACCACATACATACGTAATTATCTTTTTTATAATCGTTCTTGCAGCCATACTAACCTGGTTCATTCCCGGTGGTGAATATACAAGGCATTCCATTGAAGTGAACGGTGTTCAGCGTACGGTAATTGATAAAGATTCTTTTCATTTTGTTGATGCCAATGCACAAACGTGGCAGGTTTTCGGTGCTTTGTTCAAAGGGTTTGAACGTCAGGCGGGTATTATTGTTTTTATCCTGATGATAGGAGGAGCTTTCTGGATTATGAACGACAGTAAGGCAATTGATGTGGGAATTTTTTCTTTCCTGAAGTTTACAAAAAAGGTTGAGCATATAAAATTTTTCAAATATCTCGGAGTAAATAACATCGTTATAACACTTGTGATGTTGATGTTCAGTGTCTTCGGCGCGGTATTCGGGATGAGTGAAGAGACCATAGCTTTCATCATTATTCTTGTGCCGCTTGCAATCAGTATGGGATACGATTCAATAGTCGGGGTGAGTATGGTCTTTGTTGCTGCCGGTCTCGGTTTTGCCGGAGCAGTGTTAAATCCGTTTACAATAGGTATTGCACAAGGAATTGCAGACTTGCCTCTCTTTTCCGGGTTTGAATACAGACTTTTCAGTTGGGCGGTGATAAATGCCGTCGGTATATTTTGGGTATTGCGTTATGCTGCAAAGGTTAAGAAGAATCCTAAATCATCCCTTGTTTACGACGATGATGAGTATTGGAGGAAAAAGGGAAATACGGATGTGGAAACAATAGAGTACCGGACACCGCTTGCCGCCTGGCTTGTGTTTGTTTTTATTTCCGTAGGTCTTATCATCTTTTCCATAAAATATCCGGAGACGGAAATGAAATTAGGTACCTCTTCAACCAATTTACCTATGGTGCCGGTAAGTACGTTACTGTTTATCATTACAGCTATTTTGTCATTGCGGAAATCGGTTCATTTCTTCGTGTTGAATCTGCTTGCTTTTACAATTATTTTTTTGATCGTCGGAGTTATGGGATACGGCTGGTACATAATGCGTATCGCCTCCCTCTTTTTTGCTATGGGTATTTTTTCGGGTATAGCAATGAGCAATGATGCCAACACAATCACAAAACTCTTTCTCGACGGGGCAAAGGATATTATGTCGGCTGCCCTTGTAGTGGGACTTGCAGGAGGTATCCTTGTCATTTTGGAAGACGGAAAAGTTATTGACACCATACTCCGTGGCGTTTCACGTTCAATGAGCGGACTCGGGAAATTCGGTACAGTGAGTGTTATGTATGCAATTCAAAATATGATAAACATTATCATTCCATCCGGCTCGGCAAAAGCGGCGCTTACAATGCCTGTTATGGCTCCTTTTTCCGACCTTGTCAATCTTTCACGTCAGGCGACGATTATGGCATTTCAATTCGGCGACGGCTTTACCAATATGATTACTCCTACCTCCGGTGTTCTGATAGGTGTTCTCGGTGTTGCCAAAATACCATACGAAAAATGGGTAAAATGGATTTTCCCCTTTATGGTGATACTCATCCTGCTCGGTTGGCTGTTGCTTATACCAACGGTTACTATGAGTTTGAACGGATTTTAAAAAAATTACTGAAAAGTTGTTTTTAATTGAAAATATTTTACGACTTTTGCGTTACGAACTATTCGTTACGAACTATTCGTTATAAAAATAATGATTATGGTAAAAAATCCGTTTTTAGTAAAAGGTTATATTTCTTCGGAATACTTCTGTAACAGGGAGATAGAAACAAATAAAATAATCTCCGCAATAGAAAACGGAAGAGATTTGACTCTTATTTCTCCGAGAAGAATGGGAAAAACAGGGCTTATATTACATGTTTTGAATCAAAATATCATTAAAGAAAAGTATTATTCTGTCTATTGTGATATATATCAAACACAAAACCTGAACGATTTTGTAACTGTTTTCGGCAATGCCGTTATCAATCAATTGGAAAAAACACCTGACAGAATGCTGAGGAAAGTAAAGCGGTTTTTTTCCGGATTGGCACCTTCTTTTAGTTTTAATCCTTTAACTTTTCAGGCTGAAATTGATTTTAAAATTATAAACACAAAAGAGGCTGAAAATACATTAAATCAAATATTTAGTCTCATCAAAGACTCGAAAAGGCCTGTTGTGCTTGCCATTGATGAATTTCAGCAAATTACCGGTTATCCCGAAAAAAATGTTGAAGCTTTATTGCGGACACATATCCAAAGAATGACAAACACAAGAGTTATATTTTCGGGTAGTAGCAAACATTTACTGGCAGCTATTTTTTCCGACTACAACAGACCTTTTTATCAAAGCACGCAATTGTTGACACTTCCTAAAATTGATAAATCCGACTATTCCGAATTTATTTCCCGGAAATTTGGCAATGCCAAAAGGAGCATTAATGAAGATGCCGTTATGCATATACTGGATATTACGCGCACTCATACATACTATGTACAATACTTGTGTAACAGATTGTTTGAAAGCGGAAAAAGAAAAATTTCCGTTGAGGATGTCAATAAAACCCTTTTGGGTATATTGTATGAAAACGAAGGCTATTATTATTCCTATCGAAATTTGTTAACCGAACAGCAATTTTTGTTGTTGAAAGCAATCGGAAAAGAAAACGGAATAGCTCAACCCTCCTCAAAGAGTTTCATACAAAAACATAGACTTGGAACGACAAGTACCATTAATTCGGCAATAAAAAGCCTGATATCCAAAGAGTTGATATTTAAAGAGGATAACAAATACCTTGTTTATGATGTCTTTTTCAGCTTATGGCTGAAATTGCTATATTAGTCTTATAGTTTAATAATCAACATATTCGTAAAATCTAAATAAATGGAAGATAATTTCTGGCAAAATCTTAAAAAACCGGTTTTTACTCTTGCTCCAATGGAAGATGTAACGGATACGGTATTTCGCGAAATTGTTCTCGAAACTTCCAATCCTGCTTACCTGAATGTTCTTTTCAGCGAATTTATGTCAACTGACGGATTTTGCCACGAAGTTGGAAGACCCAAGGTAAGCCACCGTCTTCTCGTTAATGAGTCGGAAAGAAAACTGCTGAAAGAAAAAGGGGTGAAAATAGTTGCACAAATATGGGGAAAAGATCCTGAAAAGTTCTATAAAGCCACAAAAGCCATTTGTGAGGAGTATGATTTCGACGGTATTGATATCAATATGGGATGCCCCGTAAAGAAAATTGTGAAACAGGGTGGTTGCTCAGCTCTTATCGGAATGCCGAGACTTGCCAAAGAGATTATTTTTGCAACAAAAGAGGCATCTTCTGTCCCTGTTAGTGTGAAAACAAGAATCGGCCTGAGCAAAGTTGTTACCGAAGAATGGATAAGTCATCTTTTGGACACCTCTCCTGCCGTGATAACCGTTCACGGACGAATTCAGAAGCAACAATCGGAAGGTGTCGCCGACTGGAATGAAGTTGCCAAAGCCGTGAAACTCAGAAACGAGAGAGGGTCGGATACGCTAATACACGGCAACGGCGATGTGATGAGTATTGAAGACGGATTGGAAAGGGCTGATAAATACGGAGTTGACGGCATTATGATAGGTAGGGGTATTTTCCATAATCCTTGGTTTTTTAATTTAAAACAAACGGAAAAAACACCCGACGAACGGCTTGCCCTTTTGTGGAGGCATGCTTCATTGTTTGTTGAAACCTGGGGAAAGGATAAAAACTTTGCCATTCTGAAACGTTTTTTCAAAATATATGCCAACGGCTTTTACGGAGCCGCACAAATCAGAGCACAACTGATGGAATGTAATGAACTTGAGGATGTTAAAAGGGTTTTGACTAACAGAAGTTATTGATTTTCAGGAGATAATGGTTTGCTCAACCTTTCAGGATGAGGAAGCCGCCTTGTACGTCGGCAATCCTGAAAGGTTGAAAACATCAGAGGCTTGAAAAACCCGGCTAACTGTTATGTCTTTTCTCAACCTTTCAAATCACAGCCGCACGGTGCCTTGTTCGACTTGAAAGGTTGAAAACCGTTGAACCTTAAAAATCCTATTTCCTCACCAATGTAGTTGCATTAGCCTGCGCAACGGGCATAATCAGCAAATCGTTGATGTTAACGTGTTCAGGCAATGTGGTGACATAGAAGACAGTTTCGGCAATATCCTCACCCGTTAAGGGTTGAAAGCCCTTATAAACTTCTTTTGCTTTCTCTTTATCACCGTGAAATCTGACTTCGGAAAACTCCGTTTCAACAGCTCCGGGAGCTATCTGCGTAACTTTTATTCCGTATTGCAGCAAGTCAATGCGGGTTGCTTTTGTCAGTGCGTCAACGGCATGTTTTGTGGCGCAATAAACATTTCCGTTGGGATAGACCTCCTTACCGGCTATGGAACCTATGTTGATAATATGACCCTTTCCGTTTGCTATCATAATTTTCGACACAACTTTAGTCATATAAAGCAATCCTTTTACATTTGTATCAATCATTGTTTCCCAGTCGTCCGTATCTCCTTTGTCAATTGTCGTAAGTCCCAAAGCAAGGCCAGCGTTATTGACCAAAACATCAATTTTTTTCCATTTGCCCGGCAATTCCGAAATGTTCGATTCGACGGCTTTTCTGTCCCTGACGTCAAAAACAAGCGACAGAACATCAATACCGAATTTTGAACTGAGTTCTTCGGACAGGGCTTCCAACTTTTTCTCTCTTCTGCCCGTTATAATAACGTCATAGCCGTTTTTAGCAAACGTCATAGCCGTTGCCTTCCCGATGCCGCTTGTGGCACCGGTAATCAATGCGATCTTTCCCATATTTCAAAAGAATTTAACCCCGTAATTAATAGATTATATGCAGGGATTATAAATTAAACCGATTCAAAAAACTCTACTTTTTCTCTTTGGGTTTGTATGTAAACTGAGAGTACAACATCCCAAGGAAAAAGCCGAGAAAAAAGACGATCAGAAAAAACCATATCACCTGTCCGGCTGTCATTGTCATTTCAACGCTGAACATTCCGGAAGCTAAAATCAAAGCCAATTTAGGTAAAGCGAATAAAGTTGTCATAATAACGATTTTATAAGGTTTAACAAAAATTTATTGTGCAAATATAATAAAATTTTAATAAACGGAATTTAGTACTGCATTATTTAAATACTCAAGTTACGTAAAGTAATGTCAAAGAAAACACAAAGAGATAATTTATTAAAAATAAGCAATATTTTATTTTCAATTTTAATGCGAAACTTAAGTTAGTATTTTACCCGAATAATTCTTTAATATCCCTGAGGGTAAGTTTCTTAACGATACTTTCGTCGGCAGAAATGATATCGGAGGCTATCTTTTTCTTTTTTGCCTGAAGATTGAGTATCTTTTCTTCTATCGTATTTTTACAAATCATTCTGTATGCAAAGACCTTTTTCCCTTGTCCGATACGGTGTGTACGGTCAATAGCCTGATTTTCGACCGCCGGATTCCACCACGGATCAACAATATAAACATAGTCGGCGGCTGTGAGATTAAGTCCGGTACCGCCTGCCTTAAGACTAATCAGAAACACCCTGCATTCCGGATTATCCTGAAAACGGTTTACACTCTCTTCCCTGTTTTTTTTGGAACTTTGGCCGTCAAGATATTCAAAATCAATCTTATCCCTGATCAGTTCTTCCTTAATAAGTTTCAGCATACGTACGAACTGCGAAAAAACCAGGATTTTATGATTGGAAGTCTTCTCATTAATATGTCTGACTAACTCTTTTATTTTAACCGATTGATTTCCGTAATCCTCCTCATCGGAAAGTATGGCCGGCGAATCGCAAATCTGGCGAAGCTTCATCAATCCTTCAAGGACATACAATTTTGATTTGGCAAGTCCGTCCCTTTGTATCCTTCCAAGCAACTGATCCCTGTATTTATTGCGGAAAGCATCATAAACTTTGCGTTGTTCATCTTCCATTTCGCAGAAAAGAATATTTTCTGTCTTTTCGGGAAGGTCTTTTGCCACTTGCTCTTTCGTACGTCGGAGTATAAATGGTGAAATCATCTTGTTCAGCTCCTTCGATACCTCTATATTGCCCTCTTTATCAATGGCTTTTGAATAATGTTCTTTAAACGATTCTATGGAGCCGAAGAAACCCGGATTTACGAAATTCATTTGTGCGTAAAGGTCGAAAGTGCTGTTTTCGATTGGTGTACCCGTGAGAGTAAGCTTATGGTTGGCTTGTAGTAAAAATGCAGCTTTGTAACGTAGTGAAGCGGGATTTTTGATGGCTTGCGATTCGTCAAGCACAATATAATTGAATTTGAACTCTTTCAGGGTTTCAATGTCACGGGTCATTATGCCGTAGGTTGTGAAAACAATGTTGTACTTCTTAAAATGCTTCATCTCCTTATTCCTATCTCCGCCGTAATAGAAATGATATGTCAGTTTCGGTGCAAACTTTTTCATCTCCAGCTCCCAGTTAAAGAGCAAAGTAGTAGGTACGACAATAAGGTTGGGCTTTTTACTTTTCTTAATTTGTTTTTGTATCAAAGCAAGAATCTGTAATGTTTTACCCAGTCCCATATCATCGGCTAAAATTCCGCCCCATTCCATTTCGTGCAACATATTCAGCCAGTTCAATCCTTCCTTTTGATAGTCGCGGAGAGTTGCCGTAATTTCGCGCGGTTTTCTGACATTCCTAATGTTTTCAATCTCCTGCAGTTTGCGTCTTTTTGCGGCAATCTCCTTTAATATCCCGGTATTGTCAATATTATCGAACAGTTCGTCAATTATGGAAAATTTGAGTTTTGAAATTTGCAGCTTGTCGTCTTTTATTTCTCCCGCTCTGAAATAGCGTTGCAGTTTGTTGAGCCACTCCTCGGGTAATATTCCGATACTACCGTTCTTAAGCCTAACGTATTTTTCCTGTTTTAAAACGGCCTTTCTGATGCTTTTCAAATCAAGAGCCGTATCTCCGAAAGCTACTTCCACCTCCACTTCAAACCAGTCCTCTCCCGATTTTATTCCGCTTGTTACTTTTGCTCTGTAAGGCGAATATTTGAACGATTTCAAATTTTTCAATCCGAAAACCTCAACATTATTTTTTTCTAACTTTTCGTAAACATCAAAAAACCAGAAGTTTTCGAGAAGAGCCTCAAAAGGGACGTAAAACCTTCCTGCCTTTCTCTGATTTTCGAAGTCGGGATGAAGTTCGGAAAGAAAATCCATAAATCCGTTTTCAAATTCCGCATCACGGTTGTAAACCAGCACATTGTTTTCCTTATCCAGGTTGATTGAGCTTCCTTCGTCGGCAGGTTCGAAAGACAATCCGTTGTCATATTTCACAACGGGCTTAAAAACAACATATTCATTGTACTCGGAAAGAAAAACCTGCTTTTTTTCAGGTTTGATGTCAACCTTTTTTACCGAAAACAAATCGCTGTTAAAATCAATATGATAAATCCCGGAAATGGGTTTTACATAGTCTGTGAAAAAGCTAACCGCATTAGTTTTTGTCATTATCAACGGTTTCCAGTTAAACTGGCTAATGACCATTGACTGGTGTATTGATTTATGCAGGTACAGGGAATTGTTATGTAAGGTGTATAAAAAGTGAGAAAGATTAGCGTCTATTTTATCACAATCTTTTTCAACTCCATCAACTATCAGTTTAGGTGTGAGATAAAGGAATGTATCATCATTATGAAATTCGAATTTTAGTTGGATTTCTTTTCCGGAAATATTGATAGGAATCAAATCCGACTTTTTTAGTTTTGTAAATTCATCATAACCGGAAATTGTGTACAAATGTTTTTCACTTTTAAGCAGGGGTATAATACTTTTCAGAAAATTGAAAATATGTTTTTCTCTCTCGAAAAAGTCATCTTCGGGAATAAAATTCAGTTCGTCACTATTTTTGTAAAAGCTGATTTCTTCAATAATTTTCTTTTGTTTTTCCGTAATAACCGGGCGTTCATTTCGGGCGATATCATCTATCTTTTTTATATGAGATACCAGATTCCCCCCCGTTTTATTTTCCTTTCCGGCCAGAACAAGGATATCCAATTCACCGTTTACCGTTAATACATCGTCGGTATAAGAAACGATGGCAAATCCTATTGACCTTTTTTGATCTCTTCCTTTTTCGGGAAGAAGAGCTTCAATTTTTACAAGGTCATTTTCCAACTTTTCAAGAGAATCCTTTAAAATATTGTTTGTCTTAAAATATTTCTCGCTTACAGGTAAAAGATTACCGTATTCGGGTTTTAACGACCATAACATCCTGTAATTATCATATACAAGGTTAAAAAAACGATCGAATTTTTTACCTTTCAACCCGTAGGTTTCAAGTATGTTGTTCTTAGTTATTTTAAGATTTTCCGGGCTTATCAGGTCAAAAATATCGGGGTAAGGTGAGTTTGCGATATTCGATAAAACATAGGTTTGGTGAGAGCAAAGATTTTTAACCTTATTGCCGCAGTTGCAAGTAGTGGTTAATCCCTCCTTATCTACCTTGAATCGTATAAGAAAGTTATCGTAATAGGAATATACTTTAAAATGAATTATATTCTTGTCGAAAAGTTTAGTTATAACATCATAGTCAACATATTGTAATTTTTCTCCGACTTTTTCCAGCAAGTCGTGAGTAATTAATTTATAATCTTTTATTAAAAACGGTGAATCGGCATAACGCAAGACCGGTTTGGGTATTTTTTTCGGTTTGGGGGTGGAGGATTTTCCGCTGACATCATCAACATTATTTTTTGCAGTTTTCTCCGGTATTCCACCGTATTGCTGCTGTATATAACGCAGTGCCGCTACCTGATGTTTGCAAACCGGACCCCAGTCGTACGGGCAGTTGCAACTTGATTTTATTGATTTGTTGATATTATTAACAACCACAACATACAAAACCGTTCCCCGGATCTCAAAAAATGCCGTTCCGTTGGATTTATTTATTTCCGCACTTTCAATAGCACCGTTTTTCAATAAAGATTCGCCCCTTGCAATAATCTGAGAAGGTGCATGTATATCCAGATAATCCTCGATTTTTTCAACAATGGAGTATACCGTTTGCTTCATTATGAAATAATAATTTGGCGCAAAAGTAGAAAAAGAATAATAGAATACAATTCCTATCTTTGCAAAATCAATAAAACAAACGAATAAAATAATTATGTACAAATACACACCTCCCGATTATTACGGGATTGACGAATTGCTGAGTGATGAGCATAAAATTGTTCGCAGCTCGGTGCGCGATTGGGTTGACCGTTCGGTAATGCCCATGATAGAAAAGGCTGCTCAGGAACATCGCTTCCCTGTGAATTTAATAAAAGAGCTTGGCGATATCGGTGCTTTCGGACCCTTTATTCCCGTAGAGTACGGTGGTGCAGGCCTTGACCATATCTCTTACGGCTTGATAATGACCGAGTTGGAAAGGGGCGATTCGGGTATCAGGTCTGCGGCTTCGGTACAGACTTCTCTTGTGATGTATCCCATTTTCAGGTTCGGCTCGGAAGAACAACGGAAGAGATATCTTCCGAAATTGGCAACCGGAGAGATGATTGGCTGTTTCGGACTTACAGAGCCGAATCACGGCTCCGACCCGGGAAGTATGGAGACTAAGTTTACCGACGAAGGTAACTATTTTCTGCTCAACGGTGCCAAGATGTGGATTACCAACTCTCCCATTGCCGATATTGCGGTTGTTTGGGCAAAAGATGAGGAAGGAAAGGTGAGAGGACTCATTGTAGAAAAAGAAATGGAGGGTTTTTCAGCTCCCGAAACAACAGGTAAATGGTCGTTGCGGGCTTCCGTCACAGGCGAACTGGTTTTTGATAATGTTAAGGTTCCAAAAGAGAATATTCTGCCCGGTGTGAAAGGGCTGAAGGGGCCGCTAT
>JALSSR010000031.1 GCA_026984135.1 Bacteroidales bacterium | reverse complement strand
CAATTGACCTGCCGAGTCCGGTATCTTTGAGCGAGGGTGATGATTTTTATATCTATCTATATCTTTCCGATGGTGGAATGCCCTACGACAGGACATCCGATGTTCCAGTTCTGTTGGGAGGAGGCACAAAAACAATTGTAGAGTCAACGGCAAATCCCGAAGAGAGTTATTACAAAGAAGGCGGATCCTGGCACGATTTCTATGATTACGACAATCCTTCGGGATTCCAAAATACCGGCAACTTCTGTATCAAAGGAATGGCTGTGACAGCTTACGGAATGAAACTCGGAACTATCCAGATTTCCGATCCCACAGGAAATAACAACGGAAGAATTGACCCGGGAGAAACCGTTGACATTACGGTAACTTTAAAAAATTCCGGGATGTATGATGCCACCGACGTGACGGGTGAGTACACCACCTCGGACCCTTATATTACCATCAATACGGCAAATCTGAACTTCGGAACTATCGCTCCCGGAGAGAGTGCTTCAGCCACATTCAACATTACTGCCGATGCAACCACACCTGTGGGGCATGTTGTTGAAGGTGCCTTGAGTACCGACTGTAATTCAAACGGTAATTCCTTCACTTATGATTTTGATATTAACCTGATTGTTGGACTAATTGTAGAGGATTTTGAAACCGGTAATTTCGATCAATTTGATTGGGAAACAACAGGTGATGCCGATTGGTTTGTTACTTCGGATAATTCCTATGAGGGAACCTATTCTGCAAGGTCGGGTGATATTAATGATAATCAGGAATCAACATTGCAGATAACCCTTAATGTTGTTGCTCCCGGTAACATTTCTTTTTACAGGAAAGTCTCTTCCGAAAGTAATTATGACTTCCTGAAGTTTTATATTGACAATCAGTTTCAGGCTGAATGGTCGGGTGAGAAGGATTGGGAACAATTTTCTTACGATGTTGAAGCGGGACAGCATACTTTTACTTGGACCTATGTTAAAGATCAGAGTGTATCAAGCGGCTACGATTGCGGCTGGGTTGATTACATCATAATGCCGCCCATTGAAAATGCTTCCGTACTTTCGGTAATGGCTTCCGCTGACCCAACCGATATATGCAACGGCGAAAGTTCGCAACTGAATGCTTATGCTTCCGGAGGTTCGGGAAACTACTCATATTCCTGGGTGCCGACAGACGGGCTTGACAATCCTAACATACAAAATCCCGTTGCAACGCCATCATCTACAACAACTTATGTGGTAACAGTCAGTGACGGCAATGACAATGCAACAGATAATGTAACCTTAACCGTTAATCCTTTACCCTCAACACCTACAATCACACAGCAGGATAATACACTTGTTTCGGATGCCGAAACCGGAAACCAGTGGTACGACTCCAACGGTGCTATCGAAGGTGCAACAGGTCAGGTTTACGAGCCTACAGCAACGGATAATTACTATGTTATTGTTACAAACGAATTCGGTTGCGAGTCGGAGCAATCCAATGTTATTTACTTTGTTTATACGGGAATTGAAGAGTTATCGCATACGGTAAGTATCTATCCGAATCCTGCTTCCGGTATTCTGAATATTTCGGGACTTAACGGCAAAGATACCTCAGTTGAGGTTTTTGATTCAAAAGGAAACGGTGTTTTATCAATTTCGCATTTTGGCTCGGGCAAAATAGATATCTCTAATCTTGAAAGAGGTATTTACATTATTAAGATAGTTAATGATGATGTTAATATTGTTAAAAAAGTAGTTGTAAGATAATAACCTTAAAAACTACTTGTTAAGAAAGAGCTTCCGTCGAATAATGGCGGAAGTTCTTTTTTTATATTATGCAGAAATGACAGTTAAATACCTGTGGAACGGATTTTGAAAAGGAGTTGCTCAAAAAAAAAAAAGGAGGAAAAATGAGCAAATTCAATGATTTAATAAATGGAAATATACCCGTATTAATTGATTTTTCGGCTGATTGGTGCCAGCCCTGCCGCATGATGCCGCCTATTTTGAAAGAGGTAAAGGATCAACTTGGAGACAGGGTGAAAATAATAACCGTTGATGTTGATAAAAATCCTGCAATCGCACAAAAATGGATGATATCCGGTGTTCCGACATTGATGATATTTAAAAACGGTAAACAGCTTTTCAGACAGGCGGGAGTTATTCCGGCTCACCAGATAATTCAAATATTGCAGCCGCATTTGTAAAGTTTCGGGTTTGGAAGTTTCAGGTTTGGAGGTTTCAAGTTTGGAGGTTTCAAGTTTGGAGGTTCATAAAAAAAGTTAATAAATAACCTTTAGTTGCAAAATCATTTATACTTTTGGAAAGAATATTAAAAACAGATTATTATGGTTAAAATATATCACAATCCAAGATGTAAGAAATCACGTGCAGGCCTTAAATATCTTGAAGAAAAAGGTGTTGATTTTGAAATAGTGGAGTACCTGAAGAATCCTTTGACAACAGATGAGTTTAAAGATATATTGGTAAAACTGAATCTGAAACCTCAGGATATGATCCGTACGCAGGAAGATATTTACAAAAAACAGTTTAAAGGAAAAAACTTTACGGATGAGGAGTGGATAAAAATAATGGTTGAAAATCCCAAGTTGATAAAACGTCCGATAGTTGTAAAAGATTATAAAGCCGTTTGGGCCGATCCGCCGGAAAATATGGATGTTCTTTTTTAGAATGGGTAAATGGTTGAATCGGTATATCGGTTAAATCGGTATATTGGTTGAATCGGTATATTGGTTGAATCGGTATATCGGTTGAATTGGTGAAATGGTGGAATCGGTGGATATGTAAATTGATGAAATGCTAAGGCTATTTATGTTAAGTTTACGGGAAAACGTTCTGAATTATGTATAGCTAAGGAATCAAATATAAAAATATAAAATTTTAAACATAAAGAGATGGAATACAGAATCGAAAAAGACACAATGGGAACCGTAGAAGTTCCTGCCGACAAGTATTGGGGAGCGCAAACCCAACGTTCAAAAATGAACTTTCCCATCGGCGAACCGGCTTCAATGCCGAAAGAGATTATCAGAGCTTTTGCCTATTTGAAGAAAGCGGCAGCTCTTACAAACAATGAGCTTGGAGTTTTGCCCGACGACAAAACAAAGCTTATAACACAAGCCTGTGATGAGGTTTTGGAAGGCAAACTGGATGATAACTTTCCTTTGGTGATATGGCAAACAGGTTCAGGCACACAGTCGAATATGAATATGAACGAAGTGGTTGCCAACAGAGCACATGTCCTGAATGGTGGCAAACTGGGAGACGGAAAACGCACAATTCATCCCAATGACGACGTTAACAAATCCCAATCGTCCAACGATACTTTCCCGACGGCAATGCACATTGCTGCATACAAAATGATTGTTGAAACAACGATTCCGGGTGTTGTAAAACTTCGTGACACCCTTGCCGCCAAAGCTATTGAATTTAAGGATATTGTTAAGACCGGCCGTACACATATGATGGATGCCACACCCTTGACTCTCGGGCAGGAATTTTCCGGATATGTCTCTCAACTTAATCACGGCATCAAAGCATTGAAAAGCACCCTTGACCATCTTCAGGAGCTTGCTCTTGGCGGAACTGCCGTAGGTACGGGATTGAACACTCCGAAAGGCTATGCAGAAAAGGTTGCAGCCAAGATCGCCGAACTTACCGGATATCCTTTCCGGACAGCTGAAAATAAATTCGAAGCTTTATCGGCTCATGATGCAATAGTTGAAACTTCCGGTGCCTTGAAAACGCTTGCCGTAAGTCTTATGCACATTGCAAACAATACGCGGATGTTAGCTTCAGGACCAAGATGCGGTATCGGAGAAATCCAACTACCCGCCAACGAACCCGGTTCGTCAATTATGCCGGGAAAAGTTAATCCTACACAGAACGAAGCATTGAGTATGGTTTGCGCTCAGGTAATAGGCAATGATGTTGCAATAAATGTCGGTGGTATGCAAGGCCATTTCCAGCTTAATGTTTTCAAACCGGTTATGATACATAATCTTTTAACTTCAGCTCGTTTGCTAGGTGATGCCTGTGCTTCTTTCAACGACCATTGTGCCGTCGGTATTGAGCCGAATTTACCATATATCAATAAAAATCTGGAAAACTCATTGATGCTTGTTACGGCTTTGAACACACATATAGGGTATGAGAAGGCCGCCGAAATAGCAAAGAAAGCACATAAGGAGGGCACAACTCTCAAACAGGCCGCTCTTTCACTCGGTTATCTGACCGAACATGAGTTTGACGAATGGGTTGATCCGTCAAAAATGATATAGAACTGCGTTCAGCGTTGCTGCATTAAAAGAAACAAGCGTTGCGTCGTTGCGTCGCTGCGTGAATACAAAATAAACGTTGCGTCGCTGCGCCGCTGCGTGAGGCTTTTTATAGTTGGCAGTGCCGAAGTTTTGCTTCGTGCATGCTCGACCAAAGGTCGGCATCTTCAGTCCACAGTCTCCAGTCGGCAAAAGCAATTATTTTTCCACTGCGTCGCTGCGCCGCTGCGTGACCTTTACTTATACACCACCTTATTGATATAATAAACCATCCTTTTACTATTTTGCACAAAGGCGTTATTTTTAATTACCTCAAAGCCATAGGCGATGAAATAATTGTCGTACCAATATTCCATTTGGCTTTTAGTATCGCTGACAATTTTGTCTTTGATATATGATGTCTCAACAGGAAAATAATCAACACCATCAATAACTTCGAGACCTTTGATGATTTTTGCAGCTATTTTACCATCATAATTATATGCCAGTACCATATTCTCTTTGTCAAAATAGATTACGAGTCTGGGAAATAGATCGTATGACAAAAGATTCATAATTTCCATACCGTTATCCCACAACTTATTGGCATTTTTGTCAAAACAAAGAACATAAGCATTAAAATATCTGTATCCGTCGAAAACCGAATAGGAAGTTGGTATCATTCTTCCGTAAAAATCATAATATGTACTTGTAACTGTATGATATTCCTCATAATATGCTTCTGCAACAAAATAGATCAGACTGTCTTTGATAATCAAGTTATGTAATAAGAGGTCAAAGTCAAGGGAATATTTTTCTTCATCATCACCGGCTCTTGATGCCTTGTCTTTGGCTTCCAAAAATTCTCTTGATTTAAGATAGCCGGTATTGTTATCCAATTTAACAAAGTTGTAATAGTTTACTTGTCCGGGAACATTATTTTTTATACTTACCGAGAAAAAGCCCGTCGAACCTTTGTCGAAATACTGTTTTTCACCGATTGTATTTCCTTTAATGGCATCGTATGAGCCGACAATAATCATCTCATTGCCGTTTATAGTTGCTATCTTACACGAATTAAACTTTTTACCCTCGTCGGGAAACACCTTTATTGTGTTAAGTTTTTTGCCTGAGAAATCAAACTTCTCAATATTCAGATAAAAACTGTTTTTGGATTCATAAATATTAAAAACGCCAACCATCGAACCGGTAATTGAATCAAGATAAAGAGTTTCAAAGTGCGACTTCACATCACCTGGTTCGGAAACGGTAAATGTTTCCTTTGACACTGTATTCAAACTATAAATACCCGAATGATTTTTACTTGAATTCATCCCGGCAAATATATTATCTCCGGCTATTTCAATGTCAACAAATGAAGCATAACCTGGCACTTTACCACTGAAAATTTCATAATTACCATCCTTGATATCAACCTTTATTATTTGATAGTTATACTGTTCCGACTTCCCACTCTCCAAATCATAAACCAGCAGATATACGGCTTCATCATTAAACTTTGACCTGCTGTACATCATATCCTTTGAAACAGGTATTTCTTTGCGCCACCTTTCGTGAAGCAGATTGTCATACATCACAAATATCCAGAATTTGAATTCATCCTCGGTAATATTTGTCTGATAAAAAAGTATCACCCCCTTTTCGCCAACAGGAATCACCTTGTATGAAGCTGCGTCGGAACTTGCTTCCAGTTCAACCCGCAGCAGAGGGTCACCCTGCCCCTTAACGAATACTGTAAGCAGTAAAAAGATGAATAATAATAAAACCGGATATTTCCTCATCATTCTGTTTTAATACAAACAACAAAAATAGTATAAAAATTGAGAAGTCATAAAAACAAAAGTTCCTGAAAAATGTTTCATCGGACAAAATCATCAGAATATGTTGAGGTACATCAACAAACAACAACGTCTAAGCATTACGAAGCTAACACCCTTGCCATCTTCAAAAGGTCTCTGTTAATACCTTTATTATATTTGATAGCCTTTTCAAAAGGGGTATATGCCACTTTATTATTGATTATTCCGACCATCTCGCCTCTACGTCCCTTCAACAGAGCATTAACGGCATAATGTCCCATTGTACTTGCCACTATACGGTCAATTGCCGACGGACTGCCACCACGCTGGATATGACCAAGTATGGTCACTCTCGTATCGTAATGATCATACTTCTCTTTAACCTTTCTAGCCACCTCAAAAGCACCGCCGGCATCATCACCTTCGGCAACAATAATGATTCCCGACATTTTATTTTTACGGAAACCCTTTTCCAGAATTTCAATAAGCTCATCAATATAAGTCACCGTTTCCGGGACAAGAATATCCTCCGCTCCTCCTGCAATACCGCTTCGCAAGGCGATAAAACCGGCATCCCGTCCCATTACCTCCACAAAAAAGAGCCGGTTGTGGGAGGTGGCAGTATCACGAATTTTATCAACCGCTTGCACAACAGTATTTACAGCGGTGTCGTAGCCGATAGTCATATCGGTTCCGTAAAGGTCGTTATCAATGGTTCCCGGAGCACCCATAATCGGAAAATCAAATTCTTTTATAAAGATATCGGCACCGGTAAAAGTCCCGTTACCGCCTATTACCACCATTGCATCAATATTATGCTTTGTCAGATTATCATAGGCCTTTTGCCGACCCTCTTTAGTCATAAATTCTTTACTCCGAGCCGTTTTCAGAATTGTTCCTCCCCTCTGGATAATATTTGATACGGAACTGCTTTCCATTTTTACGAACTCATCATTTATCAACCCGTTATAACCGTCCATTATTCCGTAAACCTCAAGATTATTGTAAATTCCTGTTCTGACTACCGCTCTGATTGCAGCATTCATCCCGGGGGCATCCCCTCCGGAAGTCAAAATTCCTATTTTTTCAACCTTTTTCATGTTTATTCATTTTAATTTCCTAATCCTTTTCCGAGCTACTTCACTTATTAGGTGCGTCAACAGTTCAGTCAGCATTGATTCCGTCATATTTTAGCTCTTGTCAATTCTTTTCCTTCGCCGGCGCGGGTTAGCGGAAGAAGCATCATCTTCTTTCCCCGTCTTATGCACTTTTTTAGTCCCCTTATAAATTTCAAATTTATAGAATCCGCTTTCCAAAGGTCCGTTAAAAAGTGTTATTCTTCTTGAAGGTCTTAATCCGATAAATTTCAAAGCTTCTTTATCCGAGCTTATTATCCAGGCGTTATAACCTTCGAACTCGGTTTTCAAGGCATCACCTATTCCCGCATAAAGCTTTTTAATATCCTCAACCTTAATCCTTTCGCCATACGGAGGATTTGTTATCATAACACCACCGCCATCAGGCGGGTGAACATCGTCAATGTATTGTGCTCTCAGCGAAATTACATCATCAAGACCTGCAGAAACAACATTTTCTCTCGCAACCTGCAAAATTCTTCCCGACTTATCAGAGCCAATAATATTGAATTTAAACTCTTTACGGGCTGCTTCAGCATCATCTTTAATTTTTTGCCACATCTCCTTATCAAAATCCTTCCATCTTGTAAATCCGAATTGCTCTCTGTATTTTAACGGCGGAATATTATAAGCAAGCATTGCCGCTTCGATTGGTAAAGTGCCCGAGCCGCACATAGGATCAACGAAATTGCCGTTACTATCCCAGCCGCTAAGAAGAATCATTCCGGCAGCGAGAACCTCATTCAAAGGAGCCGGCCCCGTACCTGTTCTGTAACCGCGTTTATGCAGCGATTCCCCCGAACTATCAAGTGAAACTGTGCACTCATTCCTAAAAACCCTGACATTAATCTTCACATCAGGATCTCTCGTGTCAACGTTCGGTCGCCTTCCGTATTTGTCTCTGAAGCGGTCGGCAATGGCATCTTTGGTCTTAAGTGCAAGATATTTTGAATGTGATATGTTTGAATAACTTGTGATTCCGTCAATGGAAAAGGTACCGTTGAGATGAATATAATCCTCCCATTTGATTTTTAAAACCTCTTTGTAGAGTTCGTTCTCATTTTCCGCCCTGAATATGGCAATGGGAACCAGTACTCGAATAGCGGTACGGCAGAGATAATTTACTTTGTAGAGCAGCTCCTTATCACCGTCGAATAATACCGCCCGGTTCAGAATTTTATTGTTTAAGCCGCCAAGCTCTTTAATCTCCTTTGAAAGTACCTCCTCAAGTCCTGAAAATGTCTTTGCTATATATGATTGTTGTTTGCTCATTATTCGACAAAAATACCCATATTTGCACAATAATTAAAAGATAATTTGAAAATGACCATCAAGGAAGCACAGGAAACCGTTGATAAATGGATAACAACAACAGGTGTAAGATATTTCAGCGAACTGACAAATATGGCTATACTGACCGAAGAGGTGGGCGAAGTTGCACGGATAATGGCTCGTAAATATGGTGATCAATCGTTTAAAAATTCGGAAAAAGATATTGATCTTGCAGATGAATTTGCAGATGTTTTGTTTGTTTTGATATGCCTTGCCAACCAAACGGGAGTTGATTTAACGGAGGCACTAATTAAAAATATTGATAAAAAAACAAAAAGAGATGCAAAAAGGCATCTTGAGAATGAGAAACTGAAGTGAGAGAAGGGAGAATTGGTTGAATCGGGAAACCTTTCGGGTGGATGACAGACATTGCGCCGAGTACCCGAAAGGTTGGTTTAATGGTGTACCTGTTGAATCGGAGAATTGATAAAATGGTTAAATCGGTTAGGAGGCTCCTGTGAGGTTGGCGGAATAGCCCGTGGGTGAAAGAAACCTCGCAGGAGTATGATGGGGAGTCGGTGGATTGGTAAATAGTTATACTGAAATGAAGCATTTATTTGTATCCATAAAGAGAGTTTTACTGAAATTTTTCAGGTGGTTTTTCTATCTTTTCGGTATTGTTGCTTTTGTGATGCTGACATTGAGCTTTACAGATATTCCTTTTTATGCGTATCATAATCTTGCCACGGCAGTTCCACAATTGGAAACCGAACCCGAATTGATAGTTATTCCGGGAGGCTCGGGAATGCCAAGTCAGGACGGACTTATAAGAACATATTACGGAGCCGAAGCGGCAAAACGTTTCCCCAATGCAAAAATAATCATTGCCCTACCCTATAATCAGGGAGAAGACAGCCTGCAGCAACTTGACCTTATGGCAAAAGAGTTGATTGTTAAAGGTGTGGATTCCACAAAAATTAGTTATGAACCACTGGGATTTAATACTCATTCACAAGCTGTTAATATAGGAAAAATGCTTGAAAAAAAGAAAGGGACGATACCCGTACTGATAGTAACAACACCGGAGCACATGTACAGAACCGTTAAAACCTTTCAAAAAGCTGGCTTTGAAAACATTGGCGGAATGCCGGCGTTCGAAAATCCCATCCAAGAAGAAAAACTTGAAAATGAAAAGGAGATGAAAGATGTAAGCCTTTCTTTCAGATATAATATGTGGAGCTATTTGTATTACGAATTATTGGTGATAAGGGAGTATTTGGCAATCGGATATTATAAAGTACGGGGATGGATTTAAACATACTGTTCAACTACGAACAATATCTGTCCGATATCGTCTTTTATTTTTATTTTTGCTGATGGAAACAAATATCCATTTTTCTGAATGTAAAGCTATTGCTGAAAATAGCACATTTTTTGATGAAGGTTGAACTTAAAGATTTGATACCTATGATATACACACATTTTCTCAAACACCAATGGAAAGAGATGACTCGTTCGCCTTTTTGGCAAAAAAACGTTGCTCTTAACATTCTTCTCGGTTTCTTTCTTTTGATAATGCTTCTTTATCTGCTTGTACTCGGGCTTTTTATTGACAAGATACTACTTGAGCTTTTCCCGGATAAAGACCCCGTGACAGTTTTCAACGGTATAATACTTTACTATTTCGGATTTGAATTTTTGATCAGGTTTTTTATGCAGTCGCTGCCCACACTTAATATTGAGACCTATCTTCACCTTCCGATTAAGAAATCGGCTATTGTCCACTACGTATCCGCCAAATCAATATTTGTAATTGGAAATTATTTAACCTGGCTTGTTTTCTTCCCGTTTGCCTTTAAGGTCATAGCCCCGGAATATTCTGTCGCAACAGCCTGGATTTGGGTGGGGACAATGGTTATGCTTATCTTCACCAACAACTTTCTTACTACATACATCAAACGACAACTCGCTAACAAACCTTCAATTGTGGGTATCTTCGGGCTGATACTCGTTGGGCTGATACTGCTGAATTATTTCGGAATAATTTCCGTTACGGATTTCTCCGCTTATATCTTCGGTCAATTGCTTGTAAACAGGGCATTGATAATTGTGCCAGCTGCAATGGTTGTTGCAACTTACCTGATGAACTTCTTCTTTCTGAAATCAAAACTCTATCCCGACGAGATAATCTCAAAGAAAAAAGAAAAAATTGATTCGCTGTCGGATATCAAATATCTCAAAACTCTCGGGCTTACAGGTCAATATATATCACTGGATTTGAGACTACTATGGAGACATAAACGAACCCGGTCAATAATTTATATGGCTCCCGTATTTTTACTTTACGGATTGTTTTTCTATCCCAATCCTGCTCATCAGGGCACACCCGGTTTTCTGATATTTGTCGGAGTTTTTATAACGGGTGGTATTATGATGAATTACCTGAATTATTGTTTTAGTTATGAGAGTAATTATTTTGACAATATTCTGGCAAACTACAGGGACTTTGAAGCTTACATAAAGGCAAAATATCTGCTTGCCGTCTCCATCTCAACCGTTTGTTACGTTTTGACAATACCCTACGTGTTTTTTGGTACGGATATCTTATTGATAAACACTATGACTTACTTGTATAATCTTGGATTTGTATCCTTTGTACTGTTCTATATATCAACATATTCCAAAAAAAGGATGGACTTGAAGCGTGGAGCTGCATTTAACTATCAGGGAATTGGAGCAACACACTGGCTTTCGATGTTACCTGCATTTTTACTGCCGGTATTGATATATCTTCCGTTCGGATTAACCGGATTCGGAACTGCCGGACTATTGGTTATTGGAGCTTTGGGTATTGCCGGACTCTTATTTCATAAAACGGCTTTGAATATTGTATTGAAACAGTTCTTAAAACGAAAACATATTATGGCAGCAGGATTTAGGGAGTAAGTGCTAACAAGCGATGACCGAATGTGGGAAGAGTTGGAATTGGGGAATTGGTGGAATCGGTTGATTGGTTGAATCGGTGGAATCCGTGGAATCCGTGGAATCCGTGGATTGCTGGATTGGTGGAATCGGTGGATTGGTGGAAATTCAGTAATAAAATTTTAAAGATATGATAGAGATAAAAAATCTTACGAAAATTTACGGCGGGGAAACGGTCTTGGATATCCCCGGACTGAAAATCAACAGGGGCGACAGTTTCGGTTTGGTTGGAAATAATGGTGCTGGTAAAACTACTTTGTTCAGACTTATCCTCGATCTTATCAGGGCAAACTCGGGTGAAGTTCTTTCGGGTGGTAAAGATGTCAGAGAAGGTAATTTCTGGAAATATTATACAGGCTCATACCTTGATCAACGCTTTCTGATTGATTTCCTGACACCTGAGGAGTATTTTGAGTTCCTCAGCAATATCTACGGACTTTCCAAGGGCGATTTGGAGAAATTTTATGAAGATTTTAGTGATTTTTTCAATGATGAAATCCTCGGAAAGAAAAAATATATCCGTGATTTCTCCCAGGGAAACAGACAAAAGGTGGGTATCGCGGCGGCATTGATGGCAAAACCCGAAGTTCTTATACTTGACGAACCTTTCAACGGTCTTGACCCTTCTACACAAATACGACTCAAAAACATACTGAATAAACTTAAAGATGATAACGAAGTAACTATGCTTATCTCCAGCCACGACCTGAAACATGTGACGGAAGTTTGCGACCGAATAGCCATTCTGGAGAAAGGAAAGATAATTCACGACATTAAAACAAAAGAAGGGACACTGAAAGAACTTGAAGGTTACTTTGCAGCATCTTAACCGGCACCGGCATATTACCATAACTCCGTCTGGCCTACAAACAGATGCCTTACAATCTCCTTTTTCATTTCATCTCTTTCCTTAAAAATATATTTCTTAAGAGTTAAATACTTCTCCGGAAGTTTATAATGGTTAGTAGCAAAAAACAAATACAGATAATAAAGGGAATTAACCCTGTCGTGCCAGTCGCCTATCTGCTGCTCCTTTTCGCGTATTTCCTCTTTTGTCATGCCAAGGAAGATATGCCAACCCGAAAGCTCTGTCAGGATATCGTATAAATAGTATATCTGTTTTAGAATAGTTCGGTTTTTATGTACCCTTTTTGTTATCATTCCTTTACGGTTCATTTTCAACAATATGTTTGATTTTCTCTTGATGAAAGCCCGCGTTTTCTCATCAACAGCTTCTTTATCAATTGATTTCACGGCATCTTTAAAATCCTTATCATTGAAAATTTCATCACTTTTTATTGTGTCGAAATTTTTCTTCAAACCTGCTTTCTCTCTGTATTCCTTCTCAAACAAATACTCACTGTATTCGCCGAAATCAAGTCCAAGTTTCTTTTCGTATTCATAAACAAGCATCTCTTCAACCTGTACCTCACGCAAGGTCCCGACGGATTTAAATAATTTTCTGCCTCTCTTAAGATATTTTTTTGTCTTAAACCCCGAATCGGATATAAATTCCACAAGCTGTAACAATGCTCTAAGACGCTTTATGCTTGTCCGCATTTTGTGAATGTCCTCGGTCTCATAACCGTTGGAAACACGATTGAGACACTCCATAAAAACCTGTTTGTGCTCTTGATAATAATCTTCTAATATTTTCATCTGATTGCGATTTTTGAATGGTATAAAAATAGTAAAAATATCAAACACAACAGGGATAATTAATTATTTGCGGAAGATTTCCAATCCAAAACCGTACGCGGCGAAGGGACGTGATATTATTCGATGATGGAAACTCACGCAGCGGCGCGGCGACGCAACGAAAATGTCGGAAGAATTGAAAGAGAAAAAGAAACGGGGCGGCGTAGCGGCGGGGCGTGATATTTTTTGCGATGATAAAAGTTCACGCAGCGACGCAACGAAAGGGGAAAAGTTGATTGCTGAAATGGAAGTTTCTAACGGGATATGTCGACTGCTGATTGCCTACTGAAAATATCCCGTGTCATTATTACGGACATCATCCTTAAAGAGTCAGGTGATAAATCTTGTACGACAATTAACCGTGTTTTAAAACCCATAAAAGAAAACCGGACGGTATCGTTATTATTCACATCCAAAAGAAAAGCGCCCTCCCGATTTGTTAAGGTGGCAAGTTTCCTATTAACATCAACAATATGTACATTCGGCAATTTTGTCCCGTTTTTATCCGAAACTTCTCCCGAAAAAGACATATTATCATCCTCAGCCACAGAAGTGAGACAGAAAAAGACAAAATAAGAGAATATGAATAAAATATTTTTTATGCAAATGTACATAATTTTTTTATGTATCTTTGTGCTATGTCACAAAAGGAGTTTCTAAAATATCTTGACAATAATAAAAATGAAAGACTTCGAGTACGCTTAATAATTACAAGAGGAATAATTGCTTCTCTGGTATATCAATATGAGAGTTTGATTAATAACAAATGGGTTGCAATTGTACGGTATGATACATCTCATGGATTCTTTCACAGAGATTTTTTATACCCGAATGGAAAACAGGAAAAATATTCAATAGAAATTGAAAATCTCAGAGTTGCAGCTTCATATGCAGAACAGGATATCAAAGACAGATGGGAGTATTATAAAAATAAATATATTAAAAAACTAAAGAAATGACGAATAAAGAAAGAATAAATAGAAATATCGGCTTGACATTCGACTTCGTAAAATTTCTTATTGATAATCCAAAAAAAGCAGAAAGTTTACCGGAAAATTTCGAACTTGAATTTATTGATAAAGATTTTAAAGTTGATAATGTAATCCATAAAAAAAACAAGAAACTGGTTAAAGTCAAAAATTCATTTGAGTTAATTTAGTAATGTTGTTTGACATCTTCAGTTATTCTTTATTTTCCCCCTGTTCTCTAATCTGTCTTTGTCCTGCTCTTTGCTATCTTTTATCATATCCTCAATATTATCCATTTCCGGGCTTTCTTCCACAGCCTTCCAGTTAAAGTCAACATCAAACGGGTCCATTGCCTTTTCAGGATTAAAAATATGCTTGTTAACAGGCAAAGCATCGTAAGGGGTAAAATCCGGTTTACCGGTAAAAAAATCCGCAAAGTCGGTCGCCGTTGCATCATATTCATTCAGATAGGGTATCCCGAGGATATTCCAGAATGTTTTGAAGATGCTTCCGAAGCTATAATGAATATGGCTGACATAATTCTTTTTCACATACGGAGAAATGACCATTAACACACTGCGGTGCGCATCAATATGATCAACACCGTTTTGAGCGTCATCTTCGGTAATTACAATAAGCATATTTTTCCAATACGGGGTATGTGAAAGAAATTCCACAATGCGTCCTACTGCAAGATCATTGTCGCACATATAGCTTTCACGGAAAGGATATCCGTCCGCAGGACGTTCACCTGCGCCATGATCGTTGGGAATGATGACCGTCAGCAAAGATGGCATCTGCATCTTGCCGTTGATCCATTTTTGATTGAACTCTTCAATGAATCTGTCAATCCTGAATTGATCGGGAATTCCTGTGTTATATGTGGGATACATCCTTGAAGTGTTTGAAAACAGAGGCGACGGCATAGGGAAATTATATAGATATCGCATTCCGATATCGGTATAAGATTTGTCATAAGAAGACGGTTCAAACATTATGGAAAATCCGAAATTATAAAAATATACATTATTTCTGAAAAGATGTTCCCACATAGAGCCCGCCTCATTATAGTCTTCGGGATAGATGGCACCGGCGGCTCCCGTAAAACTCAGAGCACCTTTCGTGCCCTTAACTTGCCAGTATGGTCTGTTACCCCCGTAACTTGCCGGCACACAAGACTCCACCCATTCGTTGGGATAAGTATTTGTCAGCCAGCGATGTCCGTCGGCACTAACATCCGAATCAACATAAAAGTTATCTCCTATGGCAAATTTATGTGCCAGATTAAGATGGTTTACCATTACATCGGCATTCACAACGCTGTCACTCTTCGACCGGTTGTAAAATGTTTGATTCAAACCGTAACGGGCAAGTGACGGGTCGCCGTCGCCTTTAACTATCTGCCCGAAAATTTCATCATAGGTTCTATTCTCTTTGGAGATAAAAACGATGTGCTTTATGGGAGACTCCTTTTCACCGGCGTACAGAGGTACGGGATTATTTCTCCTTCGGCTTTTCAATGAATCGTCCACAAGGATAAAACCGAAATTATTTTCAACAACCTTTTGTGTAAAGTGCTCCAGTTCCATATCATCCGGGATATCAACCACCTGAACCGTTCCTTTCATCAAACTTCCGATGTAGCTTCCTTCGGGGCCGATGTCAAAATTATCACCTCCGTTGGGGCCGCTGCCGTATCCTTTTGCATTTGCAATAATCAGTTTTTTACCGTCATTTGAAACTTTAAGTTTTGAAGGAAACCAGCCTGCAGGAATATGACCTATAACTTTCATCTTTTCAATATCTACAACACCGATAGCATTTATTCCCGATTCGGCAACGTATAAACGTCTGAAATCGGGTGAAAGTGCCAACCCGAAGGGTATCTTGCCGCGAAGATGATCAATTCTTTCGTCAAGAGCAAGATGAATGGTGTTTATAACCGTATCCTTTTCAATGTCAATAACCGAAATATTGTCATTATTTCCATTGCTCACAAAAACATATTTCGCAGTAGCAACCACCGAATTGGGACTGGCACCGCCGACGGCAGGAATGTCTTCAACAACATTCCCTACAAGCACTCCGGTTTTTATTTTTGAAACGACCTTCGGATTTTTATGATCGGAAACATCTATTGACCAAACTGAGAAAGATTCGGGGACGTTAGGTTCACCAAGCCCGGGTATTTCAAGGCTGTCGGTTTTAATTCCGTTTTTAGCATCCTCCGAAAGATATGCAAAGGCGGGAAAATCAAGTGCCGTTCTTTTCATATCTTTGTAATCAATTCCTTTGATTAACTTATATTCATACATACCCACATTAGCAACATAAATGGTCTTTTCATCGGGCGAAAGGGCTATCCCGAAGGGATACCTCCCCGTTGAAACCGTTGATATAAGAGT
>JALSSR010000030.1 GCA_026984135.1 Bacteroidales bacterium | reverse complement strand
CAAATATCGTGGAGCCGTCACGTGTCATCACCATATCACCGATATAACCTTTGGTATGCAACGAATCGCCAATCCGTTCCGAACAATCAATTCTTCCAAGCGAATCACCGTCCTCCGTCCCGAATATGTATATACTGTTGATATAACCGGCAGATGCATAAACTTTGGAATTGTCGGGAGAAACCGCCAATCCCATAAAAACCGATTGAATCACCCCTTTATCAGTCACCGCAGCCGGCGGGATTTGAATAATAACGGGCTTGGGACTCAGGATATTCTTTAGTATCGTTACGGAAAGTGGACTTGTTCCCGAATTGGCCGTCACCGCAATATTTCCGTCAGGACTAAGTACCAAACCGTAAGGGTGAGGCGCAACCTGAAAAGATACACCCGCAGGCTCAACATATCTGCCGTTGGGAATCACCGTTTTGCCTTTCTTGTTTATTTTACAATAACTGCTTCCGGCAGGAGCATTTGCAATCCAAGTCTTTGATTGCTGACAATTCGCCGTTAAAGAAAATATCAGGAACAACGAGGTAATGAAAAGGAATAAATTTCTCATCTTTTTTTTAGCAAAGGTATTCAAAAAAAATTCGTGTACATTTGTTTTTTTAATTTTAACAAATGAAGTACGTTTTATTTTTCATAATAACATTTCTGCAATTTATCATCGGAAACGGACAAACATTCGATGTTTCGGGAACCGTTTACGACTCGGAAACAGGTCTGTCGCTACCTTTTGTAAATGTAGTCGTTAATGACACACACATAGGTACTGCCACCGATATTGACGGAAAATTTAAAATTACATCTTCGGAACAAATAAAATTTTTACATCTCACCTGTGTCGGCTACGAGCCTGTTGATTTTCCTGTTAAAGGAAAATCCGAAAAAGTAAAAATAAAAATGACTCCAAAGGAGTATGAACTTTCAGAAGTTACCGTTGTTCCTGGTAAAAACCCCGCGCACCGTATAATCCTCAACTGCATTGATAACATTGAAATTAACGACCCTGAAAAATTACCGGCCTTTACTTACACTACGTACGATAAAATGTACTTTACACTGGATCTTGACTCGCTGGAAAAAGTCAGATTGGACTCAATTACAACGGATACGCTTCAAAGCGATACTCTCCGAAATGATCTGCGCGAATACCTTAAAGATCACCATATTTTTTTGATGGAAACGGTCACCAAAAGGAGGTTTATGTATCCCGACAGAAACAATGAGAATGTTATTGCAACACGTGTTTCGGGATTAAAAGACCCCATCTTTGTCTTTGTAGCATCAATGATGCAAAGTACATCTTTTTATAAAAGCCGTATCAAGTTGCTGGATAAAGAGTATGTGAATCCCATAAGCCGCGGAAGCATAACGAAATATTATTTTCAACAGGAGGACACGATCTACAATGAGAGAGGAGATTCCATATTCGTTATTTCGTTCAGACCCTATTTAAACAAAAATTTCGACGGACTGAAAGGAGTGATATCCATAAACTCAAACCGGTGGGCAATTCAAAATGTAGTGGCCGAACCGGCTGAGACAAAAGGAACAATGAGCCTAAGAATACGGCAGATGTATGATTTTGTTAACAACGAACAATGGTTTCCCGTGCAGCTAAATACCGAAGTTATATTGAATGATTTTGAAGTCGGAGATTCAACGATTTCAATAACTACCGGAAATAGCGGGAAAGAATTATCGCAGGAAAAAACCGTCAGAATGCCGTTCGGTTTCGGCAAAACATATATCCGGAATATTGACTTGCATCCCGCGTTGCGAAGACGTGATATGTCGGGCTTTGCAGTGGACGTAGATCCCAATTCTTCCCACAGAAACGATAATTTCTGGTTGGGATACCGTGTTGATTCTCTTACTCAAAAAGATATAAATACCTATAAATTTGTTGACAGTATCAGCAAGGAAGCGAATCTTGAAAAGATTGTTAAAACATACGAAAGTCTAATTTCCGGGAAGATACCAGTCTGGTACCTGGATCTTGATATTGACAGATTTTTCGGATATAATACCTATGAAGGATTTTCTCTCGGTGCGGGATTGCATACTAATGACCGTCTTTCACAGATTTTCAAAATAGGCGGCTACTTCAGATACGGGTTCCACGATAGAGCATTCAAGTATGGAGGCGACCTGGATTTGATGCTTTACTATAACTATGATCTGAAAATGAAACTTTTTTATATGAACGACCTTGAGGAAACTTCCGGTGTTCCCTTTTTTGATGATACGAGGGCACAACTGAAACCTGAAAATTTCAGGACACTTCTGATAAACAGAATGGACAAAGCGGAGGTTTACAAATCTTCAATTCAATTTCGCACACTAAAATATCTGACTGTAAATGTTGCATTTTCAAGAACAGGTAAAAGTGTTACAAATGATTATGTTTTCACGAAACCTCAGGATAGCGATAAAACAAGAAATTTTATTTTTACAAAAACAACAATAGGCCTAAAATATGCTTACGGAGAGAGAATCATTCGTAATATGAGAAAAAAGGTATCGCTCGGCACAAAATATCCTGTTTTTTGGTTTCAATATACACATGGGTTCAAGGGTCCACTTGGCGGAGAATTTGAATATAACAGATATGATTTTAAAATGACAAAATCCTTTCATACAAACTATTTCGGAACAACATCGGTTAAAATAGCTGCCGGATATATTGACACCGACATCCCATACACCAACCTTTACAATGGAAACGGAAGTTACAGGGCTTTTAACATCTATGCACCTTTCAGTTTTTCGACGATGCGTATGAATGAGTTCTTATCGAATAAATATATTGCGCTATATTTGTCACACGACTTCGGCAAGCTTTTGGTACATCCGCACAAATGGTTCCATCCGGAATTTGCCATTGCGACAAATATGGGTTTCGGCCGGCTCGATTTCGGAGAAAGCCATAAAAATATTGATTATAAAACAATGGAAAAAGGCTACTATGAATCCGGAATTTTGGTAAACAATATTATAAATCTGAACTTTTATTCCCTTGGTGCCGGAGCATTTTACAGATACGGTCCCTACTCTTTTCCTGATGCGATTGATAATCTTAGTGCGAAATTTACAATTACTTTTAAGTTTTGAAAATAAGCATACCGAAAGAAATCGGGTTTACCTGTTAAGAGATATTTTGCATTAAAAATTGATGATAATTTTGCCGGTGAATAATATGAAAATCGCTACCCGGATAAGCTCTTTCGAACGCCGAAGGGAGTTTTTTCCTTTAAGCTTCTTTGAAAAATAATTCTACTCATAATATTATATAATTTGTCGGGCAAACCAGACAAATTTAATGTAATTTGTCGAATAAACCCGACAAATTTAATATGTTTTTGTTGAATTTCACAAAAAATCGACTTATATAATCGCTACAAAACTGTTGTCCGCACTGAAATTTTATTAAGACCTCAATATGATGTTATTTCCTTAGATAACTACTCAATCCATTTTTTCACCTCTTCAATTTTCAAGGCGGGAATATCAAGTTTTAGTTTTTTTCTCATTCCGTTAAGGTCATTGAAAAGTTTGTTTGGATTTGCCTGTTTTAATTCATCAACGGTGTTAAATCCTTTTTGTCTGATAACCGGTATCCACTCTTTCGGAATACCGAGTTTCATAAAGTCCTCATCAGAGGCTTCAACTTGTTTTTTTTCAGGCCTCATTTGCGGAAAGAACAAAACATCCTGAATGGACGGGCTGTTTGTCATTATCATAGCAAGACGGTCAATACCTATACCGAGACCTGCTGTAGGCGGCATTCCATATTCCAAAGCTCTGAGAAAGTCTTCATCGAGAACCATTGATTCTTCATCACCACGTTTTCCCAGCTCAAGTTGAGCCTCAAAACGCTGACGCTGGTCAATGGGGTCGTTCAACTCCGAGAAGGCATTGCAAATTTCTTTTCCGTTAACAATGGCTTCAAACCGCTCAACAAGACCTTCTTTTGTTCTGTGCTTTTTGGCAAGAGGAGACATCTCAACCGGATAATCGGTTATGAATGTGGGTTGTATCAATTTCGACTCAACCGTCTCACCGAAAATTTCATCTATCAGCTTCCCTTTGCCCATTGATTCGTCAACTTTCACACCTACTTTTGTTGCAACGTCAACAAGCTGTTCCTCATTCATTTGCGATATATCGTGACCTGTAAACTCTTCAATGGCTTCATACATTGTATATCGCTTCCACGGTCGTTTAAAGTCAATGAGATTATCTCCAACCCGAACCTTTGTAGTTCCGTGCATATCCAAAGCCACTTTTTCAATCATCTCCTCTACCAAATCCATCATCCACTCATAATCCTTATAAGCCACATAAAGTTCAACCTGTGTAAATTCGGGATTATGAAACCTGTCCATTCCCTCGTTTCTAAAGTCCTTTGAGAACTCGTAAACACCGTCAAAGCCGCCCACTATAAGCCTTTTAAGATAAAGCTCATTGGCAATGCGAAGATAAAGGGTCATATCAAGTGTGTTGTGGTGTGTTTTGAACGGACGTGCGGCAGCTCCTCCGTAGAGCGGTTGCAAGATAGGAGTTTCAACTTCAAGATATCCCCTCTCATTTAAGAAGCTGCGCATTGTGTTTATCATCACGGTACGTTTCACAAAAGCATCCCTGACTTCCGGGTTTACAATAAGGTCGAGGTACCGTTGTCTGTAACGCAATTCGGGATCGCTGAAAGCATCGAACACTTTGTCATCTTTCTCTTTCACAATCGGTAGCACCCTCAAAGACTTGCTCAGAATCTTAAACTCCTTAACGTGAATGGTTACCTCACCCATTTTCGTAATAAAAACATATCCTTTCACCCCGATAATATCCCCGATGTCGAGAAGACGTTTAAAAACAACATTGTACAATGTCTTATCATCTTCCGGACAAATTTCATCACGTTTGAAATAAAGCTGTATTCTTCCCGTCGAATCCTGAATTTCCGTGAAAGATGCAGCACCCATAATTCTCCTTTGCATAATCCTTCCTGCAATGCTGATATCTTGATATAGAGAATTATCCTTTGGATAATTTTCTTGTATCTCTTTAGCCGTAACATTTACCTCAAATTTATCGGCAGGGTATGGATCTATCCCGAGCTTGCGCAATTCTTCGAGTGATTGACGACGTATTATTTCCTGTTCGCTTAATGCCATCTTGCTTATTTTTTGTTAAAAACGGTGCAAAGATAGGAAAGGTATTTTGATTATTGTTTTTAAAAATAAAAATTACAAAGTGCAATCTTTTTAATATCTTTGTAAAAAAAAGTGACAAAAGTGAAGTAAAATGAAAAATCTACCCATCGGCATACAGGAATTTGCGGAGTTTTCAAAAGGAGATTATCTCTATGTTGATAAGACCGAATACATTTACAAACTGCTGAAAAACAAATATTATTTCCTTTCCCGTCCCCGCCGCTTCGGTAAATCATTGCTTTTGAATACAATAAAAGAGATATTTTACGGAAATAAGGAGTTGTTTGAAGGTCTGTGGATTTATGATAAGATAGAGTGGGAAAAGTATCCGGTTATTAAGATTTCCTTTTCTTCAATGGATTATATGCATCTCGGATTGAGGAATGCCATTGACAATATGCTTAATGATATTGCCAATGAGTATAATTTAACATTGAAGAAAAGTTCGTTTTCATTGAAATTCAAGGAGTTGATACAAAAACTTGCATTGGATAAAAAAGTCGTCATCCTCATTGACGAATACGACAAACCCATAATTGACTACATTGACGACATTCCCCAGGCAGAAGAGAACAGGAAAATTCTGAAAAGTTTTTATTCCGTCATCAAAGACAGTGATAATTACATCAAATTCTTTTTCGTTACCGGAGTATCCAAATTCAGTCAGGTCTCCATCTTTTCCGATTTGAACAATCTGA
>JALSSR010000029.1 GCA_026984135.1 Bacteroidales bacterium | reverse complement strand
GCAATAACTTTTAAGATATTTCCGTCATCATCAAGAATAACCACCTGAGTAGCATATCCGTATGAGAAGTGTGTGACAGGTTTGTCGGTTTTTTCTCCCGGTTTCGTTGTCCAGTCACAAACAAATTTCCCCTTATATGCTCTTCCTGTTAATTCCGATAATTTGTGCGTTTTTAAATCCTTTTTGATAGCTTTTGCAGCATTAATGATTGCATTTCCAACCATGGCAGTTGCACGTGACGAGGTGGTCATTCCGGTGGGTAATCCCGCTTCGGTCTCTACCCTGACTTCCATAATTCCCGTATCAATACCGGTTTCTTCATAAAGCGTTTGCATAGCCATATTGTGAACACCTTGTCCCATTTCACTCCAGCCGTGATGAATGACAACCTTTTCGGGTGATTCCATTACTATTTTAACATAGCTATCGTCAACCATTCCGTTTCCGATACCCGTATTTTTCAATCCGCAGGCTATTCCTGCATATTTAGATTCATTGAAAGCATCTTTAACCGCAAGAAGGGTCTTTTTAAGGCCGACACCCTTTTCAAGAAGTTGACCGGTTGCTGTTTTCGAGCCGTTTTCAAGGGCATTGTCAAACCGTATTTTCCACCTGTCAAAACCTGCCTTTTTACAAATCCTGTCAATCAGACTTTCGAGTGCAAAAATTACCTGAGGTACTCCGAAACCGCGCATTGCACCTGAGGGGATATTGTTTGTATAGACTGTCAGTGCAGAAATATCAACTTCAGGTATGTGATATGCCCCGGTAGCGTGACCTACAACCCTTTCCATGACTTTTGTGCCTACCGAAGCGTATGCTCCCGTGTCACCGACGGCTTTCAGTTTTAGAGCCGTGAATTTTCCGTTTTCATCGCAAGCCAAAGTCATATCCATCCATACGGGATGACGTTTGGGATGATACATTATGGATTCTTCCCTTGTGAAATGAACTTTGACAGGCTTTTTCGTCAAAAATGCAAACAGGCTTGCAAATCCCTGAACAGTAAGGTCTTCCTTCCCGCCGAATCCTCCTCCGTTTTGCACTTGTACCACTTTAACTTTTTCTTCGGGAAGTCCCAGAATGGAAGCAACCTGAGTACGGTCAACATAAACTCCCTGCCCCTGACTGTAAAGTTTTATTCCGTCGTCATAGGGGAGAGCAACTGCAGTTTCAGTCTCCAAAAAAGCATGTTCTATACGTTGTGTTTCGTAAACACCTTGAGCTACATATTTTGCCTTTTTTATAATATCATCGGGATTGCCGTTTTTAATTATACAGTTTTCAATAACATTGGATTTGCCCGAATGAACCTCCGTTGCACCAGTTTTGATTGCTTCGGACATATCCGTTACAGGCTCAAGCTCTTCGGCTTCAATCTCTATCAATTCAACTGCATTTCTTGCTATCTCTTCCGATTCTGCAATAACGCCGGCAACTACATCGCCAATGAAATTTGATGTTTCACCAATATCAATCATCACCGGCCAGTCTTTAAAAATCAGTCCTATATATCTTTCGCCCGGAATATCCTTTGCAGTAACCACCTTTATAACCCCTTGCAGTTTCTCTGCTTTTGAAATATCTAATTTGGTAATCCTTGCTCTGGGGATACCAATAAATTTCAAAGCACCGAAAACCATACCATCTATAAAAATATCATCAGTGAAGGGACGTTTTCCAAGAGCTGTTTCAAGTGCATCATATTTGGGAAGACGGCTGCCGATACCTTCGGAATCAGGTGTTAAATCAATATTCTTGTTATTTCTCAGATTTTTAAATCCGAATTCAATGGCATCGGCAATCTTAACATAGCCCGTACAACGACAAATATTAGGTGAAATACCTTTTATTATCTCATGTCGTGAAATGGTTTTGTTCTCATTAAAGAGCGAAGATGCTCTCATTATCATACCCGGAGAGCAATAGCCGCATTGAACGGCACCTTTTTTCACAAAAGCTTTTGAAAGTGTATTTTTTATCTTTTCATTCAGACCTTCAAGAGTAACAATTTCACTGTTATTAATTTTCTCCATTTTAGTTCTGCAGGAAAGTTTCGCCTTCCCGTTAATATGCACTGTGCAAGCTCCGCAGGCACCCTGACCGGAGCACCCGTCTTTTACCGAAATAATTTTCTCGGTCAAACGTAGATAGTTCAGTAAGGATTGTTCCGGATCGCCGGAATATTCTTTTTGAACTCCGTTTAAAACAAATTTGATCATAATTTTAAAAATTTCATAAGCTCATTTATATCCGGCTCAATTGCACGCGGAATTTTCACAATTGATTTTACTGCATTAATGTCCTTTAGCCCGCTTCCCGTCAGTAGAACAACATTTTTACTTTCTTGGTTAAGCCTTGATTCCTCCCAATACTTGAGGAATCCTGCAAAGGCAGCAGCGGCGGCAGGCTCTGCAAAAAGCCCTGTGTTTCGTGATAATGTTACTGATGCGTCAAAAATTTGATTATCGGTTACCGTAACCGATTCTCCATTATAACGATGAATGAATTGTTTTGCCATAAAAAAGTTTCTCGGAATATTAACGGCAATGGAGTCAGCGATTGTTTTGCCTTTATTTATTTGAAAATCAGTTGTTGCCAGGTTTCTTGTCAAATTATCACTTCCCGATGCCTGAATCGCCACAATAACAGGCATCCTGTCAATAATGCCAAGCATTAACAAATCCTCAAATCCTTTATAAACACCTGAAATAATAACACCATCACCTACAGGTACAAAAATTCTATCGGGGAGATTTAAATCCAGTTGGTCGAACATCTCAAATGAGACACTTTTCTTCCCTTCAACGGTTAACGGATTGAAAGCTGTGTTGCGGTTATATATTCCGAATTTTTCAGTTGCCCGAACACTTAAATCAAAAGCATCATCGTAATTTCCTCTAACGGGAACAATGGCTGCGCCGTACATGATAATTTGTGTCAGTTTTGCAACAGGTGCGTCTTCGGGAACCATCACAATTGCTTTTTGGCCATTGGCTGCACAAATGCCTGCTAAAGAGGATCCTGCATTACCTGTTGAAGCTGTTATTATTGTATTAATATTGTGCTCTTTTGCATAAGCAGAGACAATAGCTGAAGCACGGTCTTTAAAAGAAAATGTGGGGTTTTGCGAATCATCTTTCAAAAAGAGATCAAATGGTAGTTTTCTGTTGTTTAATGATTTTAATGAATATAACGGGGTTTTTCCTATTCTCAGGTTGGGGAGGTTTTTTGAATTTGCGATGGGACTGAGTTCAATAAAATCATTTTTTTTAAGCTGAATAAACGATTTGCTTATGGAGTTATAGTTGTAAATAGTTTTCAGGACACCCAACGGGGGTTTTTCCGGTTTAATGTTTTTTGAACATTCATTGCATAAATAATGAATTTTGCCGGAAGTGAATTCCTTACCGCAATCAACACATTTATATAAAAAGTCTCCCATAAAAAAATCTTGTTGTTACTTTGAAATCATCCCCAAAGATATAAAATTTGTGAATACAAGATTAAAAAAAAGCCCCGACTCACATTTGAGCCGGGGAACCCTAAAAAATGAAATATATTGGTAAGAACGACTACTCAGTCCTCACACAGCGGACGGGAAGTCCGTTTGCGCGAGTAAGTTTTTTAATTTTCTTTTGTTTTTTATCCGATAAAAGGAAATATGCTTTTTCGTCGGAAGTATCGGATGTCCATAACATTATTTTTGTTCCGGTATTGCTAATCTTACCGGTTGCACCGTCACGGTATCCCGAAGCCGGAATTTTCAAGGGTGAACTGAAGAGGTCGCTACAGTTTGAAAGTAAAATGTCAAAATCACTTTTTGAAGCTACTCTCCAGCCGGCGGGGCAGGGGTTGTTATTTCTTTTATTCCAAAGACGATCATTCTGAGGTACGTGCCAGTCATAGGGTGGGGTTGTTGAGGTCATAAAGCAGGAGCATCCGGGATTATCAATTTCCGACAATAAATATGTTGTAATACTATTTTTGTCCTGATGACCATCCATCAAACGTCCCCACTGATAATAATCGCCAAAACCGTATTTGTCGTCGGGAGTTTTTGCCACCTCTTTCGCTCCAAGATTACGGTCGAGCCAGCATCTTCCCATATATGAAACGGTGTGATAAACAAGTCCGTTAAACAGTATTGAGTTCTCACCGCATGTAAAACTGTTTTTTATGTTTTTTATGTAAGGAGTTGCCGAATTGGATTCAAAATTTTCAGAAACCAAAACAAATTTGTCTTGTCTCCCTGAAATGTCCGCTGTAAAATCTTGGCTTCTCACTGTCATAAAGGTCATTGTGAAAAATGTAATAATTGTAATAAGTCTAATCATATCCGTTATTTTATCGTTTTGAGACTTTAACTCGAAATGACAAAATAAGGTTTCGTAAAATTAAGCATAAAAGCAATAAAATCAAGTGGTTAGAGGTGGAAAAATGGTGGAAAACGAATTATGATTATTTTTATAAACCGGTGTTTATCAACAAGGAAGAAAAATATTAAATTTTTGAGATAAAATCTTCCAGATTCTCCCCGGTTTTAAGACCCATTTTTTTGCGTAGGAGATACCGGTTTTTCTTGATACCTTCCTTTGAGATACTTAAAAGCTTACTGATTTCATTTGAATTAAGGCCAATACGTAAATAGGCACACAACCTTTTTTCATTGGGTGTAAGTGATGAATAAACCTCAGATAACCTGTCAAAGAATCCGTTATGTACGGCCTCAAAATAATCTCTAAATATATTCCAGTCCTCCTCGTTCTCATCAAAGTAGTTTAAAACAAAAAGGATTTCATTTGCTTCAGGACATTTATTCGAGATGGAAGATAGCTTCTTTTTTAATTTAAGGATCAGGTTTTTTTTGTAAAGGCTATTCAATGTTAAAGCTGCTAATTCTCTGTTCTTTAGGTCAACTTGCGCTTTTAACAGTTTTTTTGCTTCATTTTCGGCCTGAACCTTTTCCCTGTAATACCGATTCATTTTAAGCACGGATTTAACGCGAGCAAGAAATTCAATCTCATCAATGGGATAACGTACAAAATCAATTGCGCCTGCGCTTAATGCTGTTTTGAGATTATCGGAAGAACGATTAACTGCAGTCAGCATAATTACCGGAATTTCGCTTGTGGTTTTGCTTGATTTCAGAAGTTTAATGGCTTCTATTCCGTTCAAAACCGGCATATCCCAATCCATAATTATCAGAGCGGGGTTTTCTTTTTGTGCCAATTCATAGGCTTCTTCTCCGTTGGATGCTTTGATGACTTTAAATGGCGGTTCATTTCCGCTAAGACAAGATTCTATAATCAGCAGGTCTGTTTTTTTGTCGTTGACGATTAAAACGGTCTTCTTCTTCATAATAAAAAATTATTTTAAACTTCAATTTTATTAAGGAAAACGGAAATTATTGTCCCGTTTTCATTCTTATTTTTTATTTCCATACGGCCTTTGTTCAATTTTACAAAATCCATTGCAAGAGATAGCCCGAGTCCCGTTCCTTTTTCATTTTCTGTTCCGAAACTTGAAAAAATAGTGTCATCGTTGTTTAACAATTTATCTATTATCTCTTGTGGTATTCCAATACCGGTATCTTCAACGGTGATTACCGCAAAGTCATCTGTTTCGGTAAGTGTCACGGTTACTCTACCACCTTTTTCAGTAAATTTTATTGAATTGGAAACAAGGTTACGGATAATTACATTAAGGGTGTTGGTGTCAAAAATAGCCGTTAGCATATTATCTCCTGCAAGATTCAATTGTATTTCTTTTGTTGAAGCGTGATAGCTGTATAATGAGAAAACTTCATCAATTACAGGTTTAATATACCCCGGTTTAAGAACTGTTTCCAATTTATGTCGTTGCATTTTTGACCATGTTGCAAGATTTTCAACCATATTATATGTTGAGTCAATAGCCGGTTTAATACTTTCAACTATTTCATATAATTTCTCTCCGGGTATATTATGTCCCTCTTTGATAATAAGGTCTGTCATTGCTTTATTAGTGCCGATTGCACCTTTAATATCATGGCCTATAACCGAAAGTAATATCTCTTTAGCTTTGTTTGCTTCGGTTAATTCCTTTTTTGATTTTTCAAGCAACCTTTTAATCCTATCTCTTTCGGTGATATCCCTGATAACGCCGTCCAATCCCAGAAAATTGCCTTTTTTGTCGAAGATCAAACTTGCACTTAATGAGCAGTGAATATTTTTACCGGATTTTGATTTTATTTTAACATCTACATCGTTAATGACTTTATTTTCCGCAAGCAATTGACCTATTCTGTCCCATTCCGTATCATTTTTATAAAACAATTTCGAGTCTTTGCCAATAAGCTCTTCTCTTTTGAAGCCTGCAACTTTTTCTACTGAAGGGCTTACTTCGACAATAACACCATTTTTGTCGGATTTAAAGTAAATATCGGGGAAAGCTTCGAATATACGTCTGAATTTTTCTTCGCTTTTCCTTATTTTTTCTTCGGCTTTTTTACTTTCGGAGATGTCAATTGCAAATGTTATGAGTACGTCTTTGCCAAAAAATCTGCTGTTATTTACCCTAACCAACATGGGGAATACTTCACCGTTCTTACGTTTTGCCCAGAATTCAAATTGTGTTGGGGAGCCGGAAAAAGCATTTCTGACATTGGTTAATAATATTTCAACATCGTTCATTCCCGGAGCTCCGAGGAAAATAGGTTTTTTCCCCACAATCTCATCTTTTGAATATCCGAACATATCCTCGACATCTTTATTTATGTCGAGAATTGTTCCGTCGGCAGTATGAACAAAAATGGCATCCGAGGCATTATTAAACAGGGCGCGGTAACTTTTCTCCGATTCCAAAAGTTTTTGTTCGTCGGCTTTCCTGTCGGTAATATCCCAAACATTGATGATGAAGCCGTTTATATCCGGATTGTCAAGGCAGTTTTTGCCCGATGCGGCAACATATAACCATTTGCCCTCTTTTGATTTTAATCTGAATTCAAAATGTTTAACTTGCTTTATGTCACCGGCTTTTTTTAATAATTCCTTTAATACGGGGACATCATCAGGATGAATAAAGTCGGAAGCTTTTTTATTAAGTCTGTCGGGAATTTTGCGACCTGTTTTTCTTTCGTATGACGGGCTTATATATGCAAGTTCACACTTTTTATTAATTACAAAAACGATATCTTCGGAATTTTCGCGCAGGGTATTGAAATAGTCTCTTTGCTTTTGTAGTTTTTTCGCGGTTTTGTTTTTTGAATAATATAAAAGATACAGGAAAATAATCAAAAGGAGTCCCATCGCAATAATGAGTAATAAATATTTTCTCAGGCTTTTCTCATACCTGTTTTTTTCTTTATAGACCTCCAATTCCTTTTCGCGCTGAAATTTTGTCATCAAACTCTCCTTTACCCTCTTTTTTTCAAGCTTAACAAGGCTGTCCTGTATTTGTTGGTAATAGAGTTCCCAATCGAATGCCTGATTATATTGACCCAGATTGGCCAAATTGGTATAAAGTAGTTTGCACGCATCAAGAATTTGACCGGTCAGCTTTGCCTTTTTTGCAACTGACAGACTTTTTTTCGCATAACTTACTGCACCGGCAAAATTGTGATTTTTTTGCTGAAGTTCTCCAAGGTTATAATAATCAATCGTTTGTACCTCGGGGTAATCTATTTCGGTTGCAAGATGCAAAGAACGGGTTAAATAATATTCTGCAGAATCATAATTGCCCATATCTTTATAAATATCACCTATATTGCATAAATCTTGTGCAATACCATAGGAGTCGTCCATTTCTTTGTCTAAATCGAGTGCTGTTTTGAAATTTTGTAATGAGTTATCATATTTCTTCATCTTACCGTACAGGTGGCCGAGGTTTGTATGATACACCGAGCGGTTTGGCAAGTTGTTATCTAGTTCTATCAAAGGATTTGCCTTTTCAAAATATACCAGGGAGGAATCAAATTCATTTAATTCTGTTTCAATGTTGGCTATCTGAAGATATACATTTGCAAGTAATCTGCTGTTTCCAAGGCTATCGCATATAACGGCAGCTTTTGAAAAAATGTCAAAAGCGGTATTGAAATTTTCAAGTTGAATATAACAACCGCCTATTTGTGATAAAAAGTTTACTTTCCAATCCGGATCATTTATTTCTTCACTGAAAATAAGTCCTTTACCGTAATAGTAAAGGGCTTTATTGTTATCCCCTAAAAAATATTCAATCGTTCCGAGATAATAATTTGTTCTAAGATATGTTTTGGGATACTCCCGTTTGTTTTTAGTTAAATGAAGTAAGGCATTGGTAAGAAGATAAGACGCCGAATCAAAATCATTTTTATAATACCAATATCTGCCAAGGTAAAATTGCGAAATTGCTTTTCCTTTTTCGTTATCTGATTTTGCGGAAAGATCATAAGCTTTTCTCGCAAACCCCAAAGTTTTATCAATATCTTTAAAATTAGCATCAAGTGAATCCAATAAAGCATCAATTGCCAGATTGTACTCTATATCGTTTTTTTTAAAACCTGACTGAGAAAACAAACTGTTTTGAAACAGAAAAAAAACAGCAACAGCATAAAACGAGATCTTCGGGATTGTCATATTAAATCTGTCTAAAGCCAAAATAAACTAAGCAGGTAACAAAAATAAGCAATTAAGTATTTAAAGTCTTAATTTAATACATTAAAAAGCAGAATTTTGATGAAATTCCACCATATTTCCACCTAAAGGTATTCTTTTATCACCCCGGTTTTTTCATTAAACTCCATTATTTCTTCATCCCATTCGTCAACTTTTGCATAACGCGACTTCCAGTAATTATCGTCATACCATTGGTTATTCAGTTCTTCAACTGTTTTTCCCTGTTGTTCGATCCAGGTAAAATACTTGAGATTATGAATTCTTCTTTTGTTATAATAACTCAATTCCAGAATATTATCTATTCCAAGACCCAACATATCAGCCTCGAAACTTACGGCAGCATCAACAGGTGTAAATTCTCCGTTCTTTTCGCGTTCTTCAATTATTCTGGAGCCGTACATCTCCATAGAGTCGGTAGCAACCGTAAAAACGACATCGTTTTCGTTCATTTCATAGTATTTGGCAAGCTTGATCGAGCCCATAAGATTAGCAATAGAAGATATTCCGAGAAGTTCAAGTTTGTCAACCAGTTCGGGATTTATTTTCAGCTCTTTTTTCAAATACTCTTTTCCTGCAGGTTCGTTAAAGAGTCGCATCATTCTGATATTGGGATTATCATCAATTCCGGCTACGAGATCCATGTTTCTGATGTTATGTATCCAAGGCACATGCTTGTCACCGATTCCTTCAATGCGGTGTTCGCCATAACCGTTGAGCAGCAGTGTGGGGCACTGCAAAGCTTCGCCGGCACAAACTTTCATTGTTGGGAAAACCTCTCTGAGATAGTCTGTACTTCCAAGAGTGCCGGCCGAGCCTTGTGTCAGGAATACTCCGCTGAATCTGTTATTTTCATTTTTAATATCATTGAAAACTTCTTCCATAGCAGGACCTGTCACTGCATAATGCCAAAGAGAATTTCCTATTTCCTCAAACTGATTCAGATTTACAATTTCGTCGCCACGTTCTTTAAGCAACTCTTTTACTTTATCATATATCTCTTTCACATTGCTTTCAGTTCCGGGAGTAGCAAAGACCTCGGCTCCCACCTTATGCAGCCAGTCGAATCTCTCCTTTGACATTCCTTCGGGCAAAACCGCAATTGATTTGCAACCGAGCAGATATGAGTCGTAAGCCCCTCCGCGACAGTAATTTCCGGTTGACGGCCAGAGAGCTTTTTGTCTTGTAGGGTCAAATCGTCCGGTAACGAGTTTTTCGACCAACGGTCCGAAAGTGGCTCCTACCTTGTGTGCTCCTGTCGGGAAAAATTTTCCGATAAGCATAATAATTCTGGCTTTCACACCGGTTAATTGCGGAGGTAACTCTATGTAATTGACCTTGCCATAACCGCCACCGAATTCCACAGGTTCGTTTTTCCAGGTTATCCTGAACAGGTTCAGGGAGTTCAAATCCCAAAGTCCGATATTTTTTAATTTGTCTTTTATCTTTTCCGGTATAAGCTCCGGATTACGCATCTGTTTGTAGGTAGGGATGATAATGTGTCGCTCCCTGCATCTTTTGATTGTGTTTTCGAGTACTTGTTTTCTGTTGTTCATTGTATTTTATATTAACTTTTTATTACGATTCACCAACCTTTCGGGAGCTCATCGCGCTGTCCGTCGTCCACCCGAAAGGTTTACCGGTTCAACCGATTCAACCATTTTTCCCGCGAAACACCTGCGAGGTTTTACTCACGCACAGGCTGATTCTCAAACCTCACAGGAGTTTCCAAACCGATTTAACCTTTTTTCCTCCGAAACACCTGCGAGGTTTTATCCACGCACAGGCTGATTATTAAACCTCACAGGAGTTTCCAAACCGATTCTCCCGATTCACCAACCTTTCGGGAGCTCATCGCGCTGTCCAGCGTCCACCCGAAAGGTTTACCGATTCAACCGATTCAACCATTTTTCCCCCGAAACACCTGCGAGGTTTTATCCACGCACAGGCTGATTCTTAAACCACACAGGAGTTTCCAAACCGATTCTCCCGATTCACCAACCTTTCGGGAGCTCATCGCGCTGTCAACGGTCCACCCGAAAGGTTTACCGATTTAACTAATTTAACCTTTTTCCCTCCGAAACACCTGCGAGGTTTTACTCACGCACAGGCTGATTCTCAAACCTCACAGGAGTTTCCAAACCGATTCGCCCTATTCTCCAACTCCCTGTTCTTCCTTCCAAAATTATCTTCATCTCAGCGGCTTTCTTCAAATTGAGGTCAAAAGTAGTATTTTCTTTAATTTTAAAGTCTATTATTTTAAAAGTTGTTTTATCAAGTGTAACGGTGAAGCCTTTTGATGTGAAAATATATTTATCTTCAAATGATATTAATGAAAATATGGTGTCAGCGTTTTTGTATTCTATTTTATTATCATTACTGAAAAAATAACAGCCGGTATCATTTTCAAAAGCTTCTCTGTTCAGATACAAATGAGGTTTCTCCTTGTATGGTGATCCCGCCGAGGGACAAAATGTTGTACAATTTCCGCATTCGTTGCACCAGTCTGCAATGTGAATAATCTGATAGTTTTGTTTTACTTCAAATGTTTCATCGTCAATAATTTCAGATTTTCCGTTTCTTATTGAAATCATTTGCAGATCAAGCTTTACCGGATTTATTTCGTAGTATTGCAAAGCGAGATTCGGGCAAACCGTAGTACATATATTACAAACCTCGTCACAGGCCAGACACCTTGACGCTTCTTTAACAGCCTCATCTTCCGTCAGTGTTTCCGTTATCAGGTCGAAAGTCATTCGCCGGTTAACAGGCAGTGGCTCCGTCTTAACGGGGAAAACTCGTTTTGCCCTGTTAAGTTTGTGTGTTGTCAGACTTTTTTTGATTCTGTTCTCCGGAAATTTGAAATCAGGTTTTAGCATCTCTTTACCCAGTATGATCTCCGCAACTTTTCTGCCGTCTCCCACAGCTTTTATAGCGGTAGCAGCTCCGCGGTATGCATCGCCGCCTATGAACACATTTTCTATTCCGGTTTCGTATTTTCCTTTTTGCTTTTTTAGCAGTTTTTCATCTATAAAATCAAAAGCCCTGTCTTGGCCGATTGCGGGGATAAGAGTATCGAATTCCATTGAAAACTCGCTGTTTTCTATTGTCACGGGCTTAGGTCTGCCGCTTGCATCCTTTTCCCCGAGTTTCATTTTTACAAGAGTAACGGAATTTACTTTTCCGTCTTTACCGTTTATTCTAACGGGATGAGTAAGTTCAAGTATTTTAACACCCTCTTCTACGGCTTCCGTAATCTCCTCCTGTTCGGCAGGCATTTGCTTGATTGTCCTGCGGTAGATAACGGTGACATTCCCATTCTCTCCTACAAGACGCATTGCGGCTCTTGCAACATCCATAGCGGTATTCCCTCCGCCGATAATGGCAATGTTTTTGCCTGTCAAAGGTTTTTTCCCCGATTTCAGGTCAAATAAAAATTCAATAGGGTCAACAACTCCTTGCAGATCACAACCTTCGATATTCAACTTTCGTGTTGATTGTGCTCCGGCAGCAACATAAACATAACTGTTTTTACGGTGCAGTTCATCAAAATATTTCTTGTCAATATGCTGATTGTAACGGATTTTGACACCGGACATTTCAATACGCTTCAGGTCTGTTGCAAATGCATCGTCATTGAGTCTGAAAGATGGTATGGCACCTGCAGCCATTCCTCCCGCTTTTTCTTTTTGTTCGTAAATATTGACTTCAAACCCCGACTTTTGCAATATATAACCGCAAGACAATCCGGAGAGTCCTGCCCCGATTATTGCGACAGGTGTTCCGTGCTTATCTTTTATCTTCTCCGGAAAATAATTTTCATCGGCCTTTTCCGCCACAAATCTTTTTATCTCTCTTATTTTCAGAGATTCATCGTAATTAATTCTCGTACATTTTGTCTGACAATGATGGTCGCAAATCATTCCCGTAACGGTAGGGAAGGGATTGGTTTTTAAAATAGCATCAAATGCTTTATCATATTCACGGTTGGCAGTGAAATACATATAATCCGGAATATCCTGATTAGTTGGACAGGTATCCGTGCAAGGTGCGTGAATACAATCGAAGGAATTTAGTGTTCTTGCCGTTTTGATACTTGGTTCAATGAACATAGTCTTTTTATAGCGGTCGCTTTCAAGTGTTTGAGCGGCATAATCCGCTATATTTTTCTGTTTTGCAACTGAAAGGTTTTTATCTCCTGCCGTTTTGGTAATAAATTCTTCGGGGTTTGATGAATGATTCTCTTGGAAACCGGATTTTATGTTTTCAATATATTGGTTTAATCTTGTGTATCCTCCCGGTTTCAGCAGGTCGGAGCTCATAGTTACGGGAAAAAGTCCGCAGGATATTAAGTTTGTGACGTTAAAAGCATCCGCTCCGGCGGAAAAAGAGATGTCCAGGGTGCCGTTAAAATCGGATTGTAGTTTTTTTGCAAGATTTACCGAAATTGGATGCAAAGCCCTTCCGCTCATATACATCATATTCTCCTTTTTCGGGAATATATCCTTATGATTTAAGCTTTCCAAAGTATTTGTCAGTTTTAATCCGAAAAAAAGATCTTTGTCGGATGCTGTTTGCCTGAGGTTATTTATTATTTTAACGGCATCGTCATATTTCAGATCGTGTTCAAAGGCAATATCCGGTACCTGAGTGTCGAAGCCCGAATTTTCTAAAATGGAATGCAATTGCTCTTTCCCGAGAAGTGTGGGATTTAGCTTGACGGTTGTGTGGAGTTTTTTTTCGGTAAGAAGATAATATCCTATTTTTTCTATTTCATCGGGCGGGCATCCGTGCATAGTTGACAGAGTGATGTTATCCGATAGCTTGGAATTTATTTTCAGTTTGTCAATTGCCGGATACAAATCTTTTATTGAATCAATCTTTTTGTGTAACTCCACGGAAGCATCAGCCATTTTGCCGAAAAACCACTGCACGTTTTCTTTCAGGATACCTTCGTAGTCATATCCCACACTCATATTGAAAATAAAACCCGGCTCGTCATTGCTTCCTATATTTAGTTTGTCTTTCAACAGGTGAATAAGAATCCAGGCATTCAGATATTGATCAAACGATTGTTTTATTTTGAGTTCCTGCGACCATTCACAGTTATAGCCTTCGTCACCCATATCAATACAGGGTTTGGAAACATCAAGTTCATCAAGGGTTTGAACTGTTTTAAGCTCAATATATCTGGCTCCGGTAAGCCAGGCTGCAATAATATTTTGTGCCAACTGTGTATGAGGCCCGGCGGCAACTCCGACAGGTGTTTCCAAAAACTGTCCATACCGGTGAAAGCCGAAAGCGTCATTTTTTGCGGGCTTGAAAAAGAGTTCTTCGGGAATGCCGAGAATTTCTTTTTTTGTATCGTATTGATTGAGAATGATTCCCAATAGTTGGCGTAACGTAATTATGGAAAATTTGTCTGTCATTATTTATGTTTAAAAAAGACCGAACTAAAAATTCGAATTTGAATTTTTTAGTCCGGACTTTTTGTTAAGGAATTTTAAATATATTCAACTACATTTTTATGAATTTTTCAGTAATAAATTGTTTATCATTATTCCATCTGATAAAATAGGTTCCTTTCGGCAAATCACTTATATCAATGTGAAACAACATTGAGTTCGGTTCTAATTTGTTCTTATAAACGACTTGCCCAACGATATTTACAACTGATATATTAGCGTTTTTACCAATATTTTCAGCAAACAGAACATTTAAAGTATTGTTTGCAGGGTTGGGATAAATTGTGAAATGGGTTTGGCTTTGCTCTTCAACACCGAACAGTTCTCTGTCTCCGGTTGCATACCAAACGCCCCATTTGCCGTAGTTTATTAATCCTTCAGGATCGCCTGACGGTAATATTTTGTTTGATTGCAAAGCTATTTGTCCGATCACTTCCGTTCCCGAATTATCTTCTGCATTAAATATCAGGATATTATCGGCTTTTGAGTAATTGGGATAACCGAGAACCGTATTTTGATAGATAACACCTACATCACCGGTTTCAAGGTTAGCAGCCATAACGTCAAGTTCATCGCTATTGGAATCATAATAGTCAAATGCAATTATGTAGGGAGAGTTTTTTGAGAGGCTTGGATTTCCGACGCTTACATTTTCGGGTAAACCGGCAAAAACCTTTTCTATTTTACCGTCACCCCAAGTGTCGGAAGCATTATTCCAGACACGGATAATACCCACATCCCAGTAATCAATATCCTGACCCGACTGGTTTTGCATTTTATTATAAGCATCGTAAATGATATACTGTCCCGTGTAATCCCATTCTATGGCATCGGCATATAAAACATTGTCGGTTACAACTCCCGGAGTATATGTGGGATTATAAAGATGGTATTTTGCCCATTGCTGAGCATTGAAGTCATAAACCCAGATGGCGGAATCTTGCCAGTTGGAAATAACCGCGATTCTGCTACCGTCTTTGCTGACGGAAATATTATCAAAGCTTGCCTCATCCGAAAGATATTCTTCATCATAGTTTGACAAGTCAATGTATTTGATTTTATTTTCTGGGGTTACAAAAACGGCAACGGAACCGTTGTCAACGATACTTGGTTTTTGTTGAAGTTGAGTTTGTGATATAGCCGTAAAATCAGTTGCTTCCGTATCGGAGATATAGAGTGTGTTCGGGTCGCTGCTGTTGACATCAACGGAAAGGATGTAGTCCTGTCCGGGGTTCATTTCCAGTTCACCCTGTCCGGGAGTACCTCCGCCACCATCACCTATACCTACTTCGGAGAAGGCATTTTTTACTGCATCGGTTTCGGTTGAATTTGCGCCGTAAATATCAGTGGCGGCATTAACAAACGCAACGCGTGCATCAACAAATTGAGAGGAAGTAACAAGATAATCGGTCATTGATTTATACCAAATCTTCTCAGCTTTATTTTTTGTGATAACACTTGCAAATTTGTAATATGCAAAATTCATTATACCGCTGTTGATATGTACACCGCCGTTATCCTGTTGCCCGGTATATTTTTCACTTATGTGAGCAGGCTGGTAACAGGGGTCGTTAAATGAACTTCCGCCGTTATGCGGGTTTGACATATCTCTGAGGTGACCCGTAGGGTAATAAGTAGTGTTGATAATAACATCTTCTCCAAGATACCAGTTGTCGCGGTCAACCATAGTTCCGGAGATATCAGCCATAGATTCGTTCAGTGCACCCGATTCACCCTGATATTCGAGGTTGCAAGTGTTTTGTATCACACCATGACCCATTTCGTGCGCACCCACATCCAAAGCTCCGGCCAGAGGGCTGAAAATGTTGCCTCCGTTACCGTAAAACATAGCTTGCCCGTTCCAGAAAGCATTTTCCATACTTGTTCCGTCTTCGTTAGAAATATTACAAACGGAGATTATTGTCCCACCCTGACCGTTTATGGAATTTCTGTTGTGTGTGCCGAGATAATACTCGTATGTTTCCCCTGCATTGTAATGTGCCGAAACTGCTTCAGGTACATTGTTCCAGCTATTATTTGATGAAGAATAATGATACATTTCCAGATTATTGCCCGAAGAGTTATTCGCATTGATTGTCCATATTGCGCCGACCGGATTATCGGGAAGTTGTGACTGCCCCTGATCGAACATCGGACGTGAGGCGTCAATGAGGTAGTAATTGCCTCCTGTTTGATATGTATGTATCGTATGAGATACCCCGTTCAGGTCTGTGGCTTGTGCTGTGGCAGGCCCGTCGCTACACGTGTTATTGTAATGATTTAGAATCTCTCCCGTTTTGGCATCCACAAAATATTCAAAACGCCTGAGAATATTGGGACGGATTGTCAAATGCCAGGTTAATCTTGTATTATTAGATTCAAATACAGGATGATAGATAATCAATTCGGAGGTGACCTCATTGAAATCCAACAATGACTCTTCAGCGGTTGTGGGGGTGATAAACGGTGTTGTTATATCTGCTTTGGCTATATCAAATGCCTGACCGGAAGTGATTGAAGGAGTTAAATCTTCAATAGCAGGTGTCGGGAAGTATTCACCGTTGAATTTTGTCATAATGCCGTTTTTACCGTGAACAAATACTTGACCTCCGTAAACTTTTATTCCGTTATAATATTGTTGCAATTTTATATGTGTAAGGCCGTAGTTGTCATTATGCGCCTCGATAGTTTGGAATTCAGCGGAAGGATTTTCTATATTTATCAAATCTTTAATGTTGTCGAGATAAATAATTGCTGCTTCCTCAATGCTTTTTTTGTTTTGCGGATTGAATCCGCTATCTGTTTTTTTGTTGCCTTCAAGGAAAATTATCTGTCCTTTTTTATTGAATTTCAGGTTTTTATAAATTTTGCTGTTATCCACCGACATCGGTGCAAAAGGAATTGAATGATATGTTATTCCCGATACGGGTAAACTTTTATTCGGCTTCACCGGTATGGGTTTTAACGGCTTAAAAGCTGTAACGGAACTTTTTAGGGTTGTCTTTTTCTTAACATTAAAAGGGTTTTGATTTTGTGCTGGTAATGAGATTCCTGTGAAGAGAAAAATTACGAGCGAATAGAGTAATTTGTTTTTCATAATAGGAATTTTTAAAGGTTATTTATTATTTGAATTAGCTTGTCATAAAAAGTTTTTGCTTTTTCAGGAGGAGCAACATCTCCCCCCCATAAGATTTTTTGAGTGACGGAGTCGTTCTTATAGCCGACGAAATAGGACATATTCCCGGGTGAAGAAAACTTGAGAGTATCAAGCCCGTCATTTAAAAATTCCTTGAAAAGGGTCTTGGAATTCTTTGCCGCTATCTTTGTGACAGGTGAAGTTTCCTTTGTGAGACTATTGGTTTTTTCAACAGTGCCGTCATAATGCAAAATGTATTCCGTTGTAGCACCTGTTATTCCGCCGCCTGAGCCGAAAACTAAACTGTTTTTTGAAAATTTCTGAAGTTTTTGGGATGTCGTACATCCGAAAAGTAACATTACTGCAAGAATGGAGGGTAGAATTTTATTCATAAGTTTTATTATTTTGATAATGCAAAGTAAAGGGAAAAACTTGTAAAAGCCAAATTATGGCCTATAAAGTTATTAACTTAGGTTTCGTAATAAAAATATAAATCTTATATGTATTTTGGTATATGTTCATTATATTAATATTCTGATGTCTTTGCGGCTCTTAGTGTCTTTGAGCCTTTGTTGCAAAATAGGTGAAAATTAGCCGCAAAGGCACGAAGGCTCAAAGAAAGCACAAAGAAAAACTCATAAACGGAGTCTTTATGGTACTGGTATCCTACTTATTATGAAATCATTAATTCTGTAATCCGTTGTAATTAATCCAACTTTCGCAAGTAACATATTAAGGATATAATAGCCACGAATGCACGAATAAAAATAATAAATAATGTCAAATTTTACTTTTTTACCTTTAGTAAAGAAAGGAAAAATTCATTTTACTCAATTAAAAAAAATATATAATTCGTGTATTCGTGGCAAACATAACAACTTGCGAAAGTTAAGTAATTAATTCTTAAAAAATAAAGTTCTAAATTTCAGTTGGTAATACAAATTTGTTACTTGAGAAATAGTATTAGTTTTGTGTCTGAAAATTATTGAAAATATGGGATGTTCAGTAGTTATTCCCGCGGCAGGTAATTCCGGTCGAATGGGAAGGCCTAAATTTGCGTTACCGTTTAAAGGCGACATAACCTTTATCGAGGAGTTAACCTCCCGTTATATTGGTTGGGGAAGTGGTGAAATAGTTATTGTTTTGAACCCCGAAGGTCTGAAAGTATTTAATAATCTTAATATTGATCTTTCCGATACTGTGAAAATCGTTATAAACAAACAACCTGCATCAGGAAGGCTTTTCTCCGTAAAAACCGGATTTGCTTCATTGGAGGATAGGAGTTGTGTGTTTGTGCATAATGTTGATAATCCGTTTGTTAGTGATGATGTTTTGAATGCCTTATTCAACTCGGTTGCCGGATTCGACTTTGTATATCCCGTATATAACGGCAGGGGAGGGCATCCTGTTTTGCTAACGGAAAAAGTAATTGAAGATATATTGAGCAATGAATATCCGGATAGAAATTTTCGGGATATTTTAAAAGGATTTACAGGTGGTAAGGTAAAAGTTGACTTTGAAAAAGTGACGGTGAATATAAATACAACGGATGAATATAAAAGGATGCATTAATATACTATCATTTTTCCGTTTGCAATTATTCCCTTTTCATTTTGAAGTCTGTAAAAATAGATGCCATTCTTCATATTACCTTTACTGATTTCAATTTGTCCCGACGATATATTATTTATGGTCCGAATAATTTGTCCATATTGATTTATTATAAGAAGAGTATAGTCGTGAGAATTCAAATAGTTAAATTTTAAAACAGTTGAACCGGAGAAAGGATTCGGGTAAATTTCGGGTGTGGCAATATTCTTTTTTTCGTCAATTCCGACCAAAACAAAGCAACTTTCAAAATTTTCAGATTGAAAAATTTGTTCGTCATTCTCAAAGCAACAACTTAAATCGTAATACATATCCGCCTCACACCAATAAACACCAACATAAATCGGTCCGTTCAAACTGCCTACTCCTTTTATCCACTCCTCACCGTCGGTAAAAAGGTATTTTTCCTGTTGTTCTCCGTTTAGCAAGGTAACGGTATCAATATCTTGAAGCGTCAATTCAAACGGGCAGCCATTATAAGAACTCGAGAAAGAATCTCCCGCTGACAAATTAAAGTCATAAAGTATTGTTTCTTCACTTAAATCGGGATAAAATAAAAAAACTTTGTCATCCTCTTCCCTTAATGCTCCATAAAAGTACCAATTGACCAAAGTAGTATCGGTAGTACTGAAAAGTTTTTTGTAGTTAATTTGGTTAATTGTGGTGTCTCCGTTTATCTTGAAGGTTTCTGTCCAACAGCCGCCCCCCTCGATACAATTGACTACATTCCAGGTTTTGTTATCTTGAACCAAACTTTGACTGAAAATATTAGTTTCTATAACTAATATTAATAGCATAAAAAATGTTGTTTTCATATCTTTGATATTTTAGGCATTGCAGGTATTGCATTAATCTTGTGCAAAGATAGAGAAAAAAATAAAATTATGAAATATCCGGCAAGAAATTTCCATCACTACACATACAATTATTACCACTATGGCCAGAGCGTCCACGCTCGGGATAGGAGTATCCACGCTCGTTATAACTTTTATATTTTCCCCTTTAAAAACATACCAGTATAAGAAGTGTCGTTTTTAACCAGTTCTTCCGGTGTTCCTTCAAAAACTATGTTTCCTCCTTTTTCGCCGCCTTCGGGGCCAAGGTCTATGATGTGGTCGGCACACTTTATTATCTCGGGATTGTGTTCTATGACAACGATTGAATGACCTTTTTCAATCAAGGCGTTCAGCGCTTTCAAAAGTTTTGAGATATCGTGGAAATGGAGGCCTGTTGTGGGTTCGTCGAAGATGAACAGAGTAGGGGAATCCGCAGCACCTTTTGACAGGAAATATGCCAGTTTAACACGTTGTGCTTCACCGCCGCTCAGGGTGCTTGACGACTGTCCCAGCCCGAGATAGCCCAACCCTACATCCTGCAAAGGTTTTAGTTTACTAACTATCCTGGCTTCGGTTGTGCCGGTATCTTTTCCCGAAAAGAACTCTATTGCCTCGTTAACGGTCATATTCAGTATGTCGCTGATATTTTTCTCTTTGTATTTTATATCGAGAACCTCGTTTTTAAAACGTTTTCCACCACAGGCTTCGCAGGTCAGGTAGATATCGGCCATAAACTGCATCTCAATCTTCACAACACCCTCACCCTCACACTCTTCACAGCGTCCTCCTTCAATGTTAAATGAGAATATTCCCGGTTTGTAACCCCTGATTTTTGCCAATTTACGGCTTGCGAACAATGCCCTTATATCGTCATACGCTTTGACATAAGTAGCAGGGTTTGAACGTGATGACCTGCCTATGGGATTCTGGTCAACCATTTCAACATTGGAAATGCGATTGTAATCACCCGAAATCTTATCGAATTTTCCGGTTCTTTGCCCGTATCCGCCGTGCATTTTTTTCAGTGCGGGATAGAGAATGTTCCTCACGAGGGAAGTCTTCCCGGAACCGCTTACTCCGGTGACCACAGTCAACATCTTTAGCGGGAACTTCACCGTTATCCCTTTCAGGTTGTTCTCCCTTGCACCCGATATTTCGATAAAATCTTTTATCTTTCTGCGTCGTGACGGGATATTGATTGTCAGGCTTCCGTTCAAATACTTTCCGGTCAGGCTGCCGTTATCTTTAACGATTTCGTCATATGTACCCTGAAAGACCAATTCACCACCGTGTGTACCCGCACCGGGCCCGATATCAATTATCCGGTCAGCAGCCTTTATTATCTCCTCTTCGTGTTCGACGACGATGACCGTATTTCCGGTGTCACGTAATTGTTTTAGTACCTTGATAAGTCGGTGAGTGTCGCGCGGATGAAGTCCGATACTCGGCTCATCAAGGATATATAGCGACCCGACAAGACTGCTTCCGAGGGAAGTGGCAAGATTAATCCGTTGCGATTCACCGCCCGACAACGAGTTGGACAGCCTGTTTAGTGTCAGGTAACCGAGTCCCACATCCATCAGATATTGAAGTCTGTTAATTATCTCGGTAAGCAATCTTTTGGCAACTGTTTTTTCAAAATCGTTGAGTTTTAGACTTTTGAAAAAGTCCAGGGCTTTCTCCACAGGCAAAAGCACTATATCGCTGATTGATTTTTCGGCTATCTTTACATAATTGGCATCTTTGCGCAGACGTGTGCCGCGACATTCCGGACAAACGGTCTTTCCTCGATATCGCGAAAGCATAACCCTGTACTGTATTTTGTAGGTTTGCTCCTCCACGAATTTGAAAAAATCGTTTAGACCGTAAAAGTAATCGTTACCTGTCCATAAAAGGCGGTATTGCTCCTCCGTCAGTTCATAGACAGGCTTGTGAACCGGGAAGTCGAATTTGTAAGCGTTTCGTATCAGTTGGTCTTTCCATTCGCTCATTTTTTCACCTTTCCAGCAGGCAATAGCCTCTTCATACACCGATAAATTGCGGTTCGGAATAACGAGGTCTTCGTCAATTCCTATTATACTTCCGAAACCTTCGCACCGTTTGCAGGCACCGTAGGGATTGTTAAAACTGAAAAGATTGACCGACGGCTCTTCAAATGTAATCCCGTCGCATTCGAATTTATTTGAAAACTTTTCAATTGATTTTTTGCCTAAAGTTTCAAATTCCACAAAACAGATGCCGTTACCTTCAAAAAATGCGGTTTCAACCGAATCGGCTATTCTCGACCTGGAATCCTGATCCTTTTCATTAAGTATTATCCGGTCAATGACGACGAAAATTTTTTTACTTTTCGGATTTGCTTTTATGGCCCTTTCAATTCTTATTATCTCATCCCTGATCTTTATCCTGCTGAAACCCTGCTGTAACAGAACGGATAAATGTTCTTTAATGCTCCTGTTTTCTTTTAGTTGCAACGGGGCGTAGATCAACGCAGGTGTGCCTTTTTCCAAAGACAACACAAACTCGGTTACGTCGCTAACAGTCTGTCTTTTAACTTGTTTGCCTGAAACGGGCGAGAATGTCTTTCCTATTCTTGCAAAAAGAAGTTTGAGATACTCGTAAATTTCCGTTGAAGTGCCTACAGTTGACCGCGGATTACGCGTGTTTACCTTTTGTTCGATGGCTATGGCGGGTGCGATTCCTTTAATATAATCAACTTCCGGTTTGCTCATTCTTCCGAGAAACTGGCGGGCATAAGAGCTGAGACTCTCGACATACCTCCTCTGCCCGTCGGCATAAAGAGTGTCGAAGGCAAGGGACGATTTTCCCGAACCCGACAAACCCGTTAT
>JALSSR010000028.1 GCA_026984135.1 Bacteroidales bacterium | reverse complement strand
ATGATAACCTTGCTTTTTCAAGTAGTTCGAGATACTTTTTATGATTGGCAACAGGCGGCATCCCCGACCCTTTAATTGCTATGGCTTTCAAATTTTTGGAGCCCATAACACAACCCACACCGCCGCGTCCTGCAGCGCGTGCAGCAGTATTAATTACCGAGGCATAAGGAACCAGATTTTCTCCTGCAGGACCGATATAGAAATACTCAAACCTGCGGTCACCAAGGTCTTCTATGAAATATTTATCGAAATTATCGGTACCCATTCCCCAATATCTTGAGGCATTTCGTATTTCAACTTTATCGTCTTCAATATAAATATAAACCGGTTTTTCGGCTTTTCCTTTTACAAGGATTCCGTCATAACCGGCAAAGCGTATCTCGGGACCAACAAATCCTCCCATATTGGAATAGCTTACTGTTGAACTGTGTTCATATTTTTTATTTACCGGTGATGTCCTTGGCGATTTTGTAACAACACAGGTTCGTGAAGAAGAGGGAATGGGGAACCCGCTGAAAGGTCCGGGCATAAACAAAATGGGGTTTTCCGGCGACAATGGGTCTATACCGGGATTTGGTAATGTATCATACAATAGTTTCATTCCCAGTCCCCTGCCACCGATATAATTTTTCAAGTCGGTTTTATTAAGAGTCTTTTTATTTATTGTTTGGGTTGTTAGATCTATTTCTAGCAGAATTCCGTTATAACCTTTCATATCTTTTTATTTCGCAACCATTAAAATAGTTTATTTCAGATTTTATAATTCGGGATAAAAATACTCAGTCATCTTTTCGGCAATTTTATCCGGTGATGTATTTCTCAGTTTCATATCATTTGTAATTGTGATGTATTGCAATGCACCGTAAGGGCAATATTTCACACATTGGGGATCACCGTCGCAAAGTGTGCACATACGTTCCGGTTTTCCGGTATCTTTATTCGGGAAAATAATACCACCGCTATTTTCACGGCAGGCTTTCGAGCATTTTTCACAACCTATACATCTGTCGAGGTCGTTTTTAATTGTGTGCAACTTCTCGTCACGATAAAGTGCCTTATGGCCTGTTACCGGGTCCGGTTCCACAGGACAAGCCTCAATACAGGGGGAGTCCTCGCATAAAAAGCAGGTAACCGGTATGTCAACATCGGGATTATAGTGCCAAACTTTAATGTTTGACAAATCGGGATTTCCCAGGCCTTTTAAAAGTTCGCCGTTGATTTCCACCTTGTGGTTATTTGCCGAGCAGACCGTTTCACAAGTACGGCAGCCGGCACATTTGGTGAAATCAACAACTATTGCCTTTATTTCGCCGTTGGGAGTTTCCTGAGGAAAGATGAATCCCAAATTTCCTAAAACGGCCATCCCTCCGGCCCCGATTGCAAGGGTTCGCAGGAAATCTCTTCGCGATTGTTCTGTCGATAAATTCATATTGTTATGATATTTATATCTGCTCAAAAATATTGAAAATTAATGACAAAATGGTCGTGATATTCAATTTGAAACAATTCTAAATAATATTTGTGTGATTTGTTTTTTATTATTTGATATTTTCGCAATATATAGAATATATCGGTTAATTTTAATAAATATAGTTATGAGAACAGTCAATTCATTTGTGTTTGTTTTAGCTATACTGCTGATTTCGTGCAGTTCGCAAAAGAAGGATATAGTAAAAGGGATAAAATTGCAGAATGATTGGAAATTCAAAACCGGCGATAATCCCTCGTACTCCAAACCCGTATTTGACGATTCGGGCTGGAAGGCCGTTAAGGTTGGACAAACCTGGGACAAGCAAGGTTATGAAAAACTTGACGGTTTTGCTTGGTACAGGGTGAAATTCGAATTGCCTGCTTCCTTGAAAAAGAGCTCCTTTATTAAAGATAGCTTGAGGATATATCTTGGTAAGATTGATGATTTTGATGAAGTTTTTTTGAATGGTAAACCTCTTGGGTATAACGGAATTACATTGCAACCTGAGGCATCTTTTCCCGATAGTTTTAATGTGGAACCAAGTCCCTGGTATAAAGAAAGAGTTTACAGGATTGCCGTTGATGATAAACGCCTGCATTGGGATAGGGAAAATGTCCTTGCCGTGAGGGTATGGGACCGTGGGGGACTCGGCGGAATGTACGCCGGAATGCCGGAAATTACAATGGTTGATGTTGGAGATTATCTTAAATCGGAACACAAAAAGCGAGCTTTTGTTTTTGAAAACGGTAAGGCTCGTAAAACATTTGTAATCGAAAACACATCAACGTATGTCAATATGGAAGGTGATTTTATTATTTCCGCTACCGACGATTTTTCGGGAAAGGAAATTTATCACAATGTAATAAAGGTAAAAATGCCTGCCGGTAATGAACAGCAGATTTCCGTTGAAATTCCCGAGCAGAAAGAATCCGTAACGCTAAAATATGTTTACAAACAGAAAGGATCGGATTCAAAGATGACTTTTACGGATATTCTACCTTACATACTGACTCCTCCCGTTTCGGACAAACCAAGGATAAACGGTGCAAAAGTTTTTGGCGAAAGACCCGGAAAACCGTTGTTATTTAGAATTCCGGTTACAGGTAAACGACCTTTTAAAATTGATGTTGAAAATTTGCCTGTCGGGTTAACTTTTAATAAAAAAACAGGGATAATCTCCGGAAAAGTAGCTGAAAAAGGTGAATATCCGGTAAAAATAATTGTTGAAAATTCGATTGGTAAAGTATCCGGTATGCTAAAGATTATAATTGGCGACAATATTGCATTGACACCTCCAATGGGCTGGAATAGTTGGAATTGCTGGGGCTTGAGTGTTGATCAGGAGAAGGTTTTTGCATCGGCAAAAGTCTTTGTCGAAAAAGGACTTGCCGATCATGGCTGGAATTTTATTAACATTGATGACGGCTGGGAAATAAAAGGCGATTCGCCCGAACCCAAAAGGAATAACGACGGCACAATCAGAACAAATGAGAAGTTTCCCGATATGAAAGCACTTGGCGACTCCATTCACTCCCTCGGATTGAAGTTCGGGATTTATTCTTCTCCGGGGCCTCTCACCTGCGGCGGATATACTGCAAGCTATCAACACGAATTGCTGGATGCGCAATCATTTGCCAAATGGGGAGTTGATTATCTGAAATATGATTGGTGTTCTTACGGGCAAATTGCCAAAAATAACTCCCTGCCGGAGTTGAAAAAGCCCTATCTTGTGATGAGAAATGCTCTTGATAAGGTTGACCGCGATATTGTTTATAGCCTTTGTCAGTACGGAATGGGCAAAGTGTGGGAGTGGGGGGCAGGCGTAGGAGGTAATCTGTGGCGGACAACGGGAGATATTACGGATACCTGGGAAAGTATGAAATCAATAGGTTTCGGTCAGACGGAAAATGCTTCTTTTGCAGGGCCCGGTCACTGGAACGATCCCGATATGCTTGTTGTCGGTTGGGTAGGGTGGGGGCCAAATCTCCATTCCACACGTCTGACTCCCAACGAGCAATATACTCATATCAGTTTATGGTCACTGTTGTCTGCTCCGCTTTTAATCGGATGCGATCTTGAACGTCTTGACGATTTTACTCTCAATTTATTGACCAATGATGAGGTTATTGCCATTGATCAGGATGTTCTCGGAAAACAGGCAACTCCTGTACTTATTGACGGTGATGTTCAGGTTTGGGTGAAGGAACTTGCCGACGGCAATAAAGCAGTCGGGATATTTAATCTCGGGGAAGAGGTGATTGACTACACGCTTACTTTTGATAAGTCCGGACTTCCCGGTAAGGCGAAGTTAAGAGATGTTTGGAGACAAAAAGAATTGGGAACTTTCGAAAGCTCTTTTGATATGAAAATTCCGGCTCATGGGGTTGTTTTGGTGAGAGTAGCGGGATTATAACTAAATTAGAAAGTAAAACGGAAGGAAATCAACGAACTGTTTTTACGGATACCTCTGAAATTGAGAAAAGCGATACACTTAAAGATTTAAGGTAATCTGTTTACAGGTATTTCCACCGGTTATTCCCAAAGGACAATTTGTCCTTAAGAATATCATTTATATTCTCTTTTGAAGTATCAATCCACCTGTCGGCCGATAGTCTCCAGCGGGTTATTCCTGTTTTTCTTTTTTCTACGGCCTTATTGTCAACAACAAAAAAGACTCTCGGGATTACGTAATTCCTGAGAGCCGGCGATTCACAAACTACGGGAGACGAGTCGGGAATTATCTCAAGAAATTTTTCAAATGCCCTTTTCAGATGCTCATCAACCGTTTCGATATAAAAAACTTGCGAGGCTCCGGCTTTCAGCATTAAGGAGCTGTCTTTGCCGGTTGCCGATGAAGTCTCTTCATAGATATTGTAATTTTCACTATTGATAACCAGTTTGAGGCTTTTCGTACCTCCGTGAAAGTGCGGACTTATTTTTAATCCCGTTATCCGGTAATTATTTGAAAATGCGTTAATTATTTTGCAAGCCAATGTCGTTTTCCCGGTATTTCTACCCGTTCCCGCTATCAATAATAAGTTTGAAATAGTTTTCATTTTGTTTTATAGATTTTCTGCAAAATAACAATAATTTAACTTTGTATTAATATACAATTGATAATGTAGAACTATTTTTGCACCAGAAAATAGGAATGAACTTTTCATTCTTATGCAAATAGAGCGTTGGTGGCCAAATATACTAATTTTTAACAGGTTTACCTACCTTTGTCAGCAGACATGCGAAGTAAACCTGTTTAAAAGTAGTTAATGCGTGATGAACAGTTTGTATTTCTGTTCAGCATTAGTATAAAAGCAGACCATCGCGACGGAAGATTACAAAAAGTATCTTTCACAATAGCTGGATTTATCCGGCTTTTATTATGGTTATTTCAAAAAAAAAGACTGTTCCAAATTAATGAAACAGCCTTTTCGTTATAAAAATCTGTTACTATTTTACTTCTTCGAAGTCAACGTCAGTCACTTCATCATCACCTGATGAAGAACCTGTTGCGCCGCCGTCACCACCGGGCTGCTGTTGCGCACCGGGTTGCTGTT
>JALSSR010000027.1 GCA_026984135.1 Bacteroidales bacterium | reverse complement strand
TACGATAACTTTTCTGCCGACGACCTGTTCACACTCGGGTATCTTATGCTTATTGATAAAAAATCCGACAACACGGAAGCTGTTAACCTCCTCGAAATGGCAAAAGTCAAATCACCCCAAAGTCAGGCCGTTAATCTGATCTATATGCTTGCTAAAGTAAACTCACTTTCAAATAAGGCCGATTATTGCGGAGCTAAGGAGTTTATTGACAGTGTGAAATCAAATACTTCGTTAACATCGGATATGAAGCCGGAAGCGGTTTCGCAAATATATAGCAGCTTAAATGGTGTAGTGGAGAAGTGTAAGTAGAAGTTATTGTTTTGTTTTACTGTTCAAATTTGAACGAAAGGTGTTCGTATGCAATCATTTTTTCGAAAACTCGTTTTTTTAGTATTCTATTACTGTCTAAGCATTAATACCTTACCTTTTCAGGCATACATTTTGAGAAAAAATTATCTTAAGATAGAATTAGTCAACTTAAACAAGATTTTATGAAAAAATTACTATTCACATTTGCCGCATTACTGTTTCTCGGTGTGGCATTTTCGCAGCAGGAAGCCCGTTTGATGCGCTTTCCGGCTATTTACAACGATCAGGTTGTTTTTACATTTGCAGGTGATCTGTACACGGTAGATAAATCGGGAGGTGTTGCACGGAAACTCACTTCCGGAAAGGGGTATGAGATGTTTGCCCGTTTTTCACCGGATGGAAAGAGTATTGCATTTACCGGTCAATACGACGGAAACACGGAAGTTTTTCTTATTCCCGCAGAAGGCGGAAGCCCAAAAAGATTAACATTTACGGCAACGCTGGGACGCGACGATATCTCGGACAGGATGGGGCCCAACAATATTGTAATGACGTGGAAAGACAACGAAAATATAGTTTACCGTTCGCGGAAAAAATCTTTTAATTCGTTTAAAGGTCAACTTTTTATCGCTCACGTTGCAGGTGGATTGTCGGATGAAATTCCTTTACCTTCCGGAGGTTTTTGCAGTTATTCACCCGACGGGAAAAAATTGGCATACAATCAGGTGTTCCGTGAGTTCCGAACCTGGAAATATTATAAAGGAGGTATGGCAGACGATATTTGGATTTATGACTTTGAAACGAAAGAGACAAAAAATATTACCAATAATGATTCTCAGGATATTTTCCCCATGTGGTACGGTGATGAGATATATTTTCTGTCCGATCGTGACAGAATAATGAATATGTTTGCCTATGATATGAAAACGGGAGAAACCCGTAAAGTAACCAACTATACCGAATACGATATTAAGTTCCCTTCGCTCGGCAACAAATCAATCATTTATGAAAACGGAGGATATCTTTATGTTTTTGATATTGCAAAACAAAAAGCCGAAAAACTGGATATTGATATTGCCGATGATGTTCTTGTTGAACGTACCTCATACAAAGATGCAAGTAAGTTTATAAACTCTTATGCCGTTTCTCCCGACGGGAAAAGAGTGACATTCGGTGCCCGCGGTGATGTATGGTCTGTTCCTGCAAAAGAAGGTATAACGAGAAACTTAACCGCCACATCGGGAGTTCACGAAAGAAATGTTGATTGGTCGCCTGACGGGAAGTATATTTCGTTTGTTTCCGATAAAACCGGTGAAGATGAAATTTTTATTTTGGAACAGGATGGTAGCAAAGAGCCTGTTCAAATAACAGATAAGGGTGACACATATAAATATGCTCCTATATGGTCGCCTGACAGTAAGAAGCTTTTGTGGTCTGATAAGGAGCAAAGAGTGCGTTATGTTGATATTGAAACAAAGGAGATTACCGAAGTGGAGCAAACTCCCGACGGAGAGATTCGGGATTATAGCTGGTCTCCCGATAGCAGGTGGATAACATATTCAAAACCGCAAAGAGGCGGAATGTCAAGGATTTGGGTGTACAATATAGAAACAAAAGAGAAATATCCTGTTACAGATACCTGGTACAACTCGAGCAGTCCTGTTTTTGATACGGATGGCAACTATCTGTTTTTTAGCTCTTCACGCGATTTTAATCCCATATATAGCTGGACGGAATGGAACCACGCATACAGGGATATGAACAAAGTTTATTTTGTGACATTACGTAAGGATGTGAAAAACCCGTTTGCTCCTGAAAACGATGAAGTTGAGGTGAGTGAAGATAAATCCGCCGCAAATAAGAAAGATAAGAATAAGGATAATAAAGATAATAAAGGTGATGAAAAGAAAACCGATTCAAAAAATATTAACATTGATTTTGACGGTATTGTTGACAGAATTATTGTCCTTCCGGGGCAAGCAGGCTCTTATTGGAATATCAATCCTATAGGCAATAAAGTTTATTACTCATACTATCGCAGCGGAAGCGGGAGCACAAAAATGATGGTTTATAATCTGAAAAAACAGAAATCAACCGAACTTGGAAATTATGGAAATTTTATTGTTTCGGCCAACCTTAAAAAAATGCTGATAGGCACCGGAGGAAAGTATTATGTAATAGATATGCCTGCCGGGAAGATAAATTTGTCTGATCCCGTTAATTTGTCCAATATGAAAGTTTGGGTTGATCTTAAAGAGGAGTGGAATCAGATTTATAATGAGGCGTGGCGCCAGATGCGTGACTTTTTCTATGATCCGGATATGCATGGACTTGATTGGAAGGCCGTTCACGATAAATATCAGCCGTTGGTGCCTTATGTTGACAACAGGAATGATTTGAACTACATCATCGGTGAGATGATAGGAGAACTTAGTATCGGTCACGCGTACATCAGCGGAGGTGACAAGCCGAGACCCGAAAGAATAAAAACGGGACTACTCGGTGCGCAACTGAGCAGGGATGCTTCGGGATTTTACAGAATTGATTCAATACTTAAAGGCGAAAACTGGACAAGAAATACAAGGTCACCATTAACTGAAGTTGGCGTTGATGTTGTAAAGGGCGATTTTATCATTGCCGTAAACGGAAAACCGACTAATAATATGGTTGACATTTACCAGTCATTACTCGGACTTGCAAATAAAGAGGTGGAACTTACGGTTAACAATACCGCTTCGGTTGATGGAAGCCGAAAAGTGCTTATCAAGCCTGTTAGTGACGAGGCCGGTCTTTACTACTATAATTGGGTTCAGGATAATATAAGGAAAGTGAATGAAGCTACCGGCGGTCAGGTTGGTTATATCCATATTCCCGATATGGGTGTTGAAGGATTGAATGAATTTGTGAAACACTATTATCCGCAACTGATGAAAAAAGCTTTGATAATTGATGACCGCGGTAATGGCGGCGGGAATGTTTCGCCTATGATAATAGAGAGATTAAGTCGTGAATTGGCAATGTTCACCATAGCTCGAAATGGTTCGCCGACAACAAAGCCCGGAGGAATGATGTTGGGACCTAAAGTTTTACTTATTGACTGTTATTCGGCTTCCGACGGGGATCTATTCCCCTATCAATTCCGCAAACTGGGACTCGGAAAGATAATCGGAACCCGTTCCTGGGGTGGTGTCGTTGGGATACGAGGCGCTTTACCGTTCATTGACGGCGGGCAATTGCGTAAACCGGAGTTTGCTCCTTTTGACACGGAAGGTAAGAAATTTATTATCGAAGGTCACGGAATAGACCCCGATATTGTTGTTCATAATGATCCTGCTAAAGAGTATACCGGTGATGATCAGCAACTTAACAAGGCAATAGAGGTCATACTGGAAGAGTTGAAGAGCTATCCCGAAGAGTGGCCTAAAGTTCCGCCTTATCCTGACAAGAGCAAATAGAATAAAAAAAAGAGTGAGTTTTTTAACTCACTCTTTTTTTTATTCTTCTTTGATGCCGAGTTCTTTCCTGATAAGTCCCGTGATGTCATAATCGGGATTAAGGTAAATCCATTGCGAATCCGGAGTGTTTTCAATCACATAATCATAACCGTTGCTTATTCCAATCCGTCGTGCTACAGCAAATATTGTATCGTACACAGGCTGAAATTTTTCGGCCTGGAGTTTTGCCATTACGCCGTCACCTCCAAAAATGGAATCCCTGAACATTTTGGCTTGCTTTTCCGTGTTTATTATTTCATCCTGCTTGATTTTTTTCATATTTCCCGAATAGCTATCCTGATTTTTCACATAATCCTGATACATTTGATCAAGTTTCCTGAATTTTTCATCAACAAGGTTTTGCCATTCCTTGGCTTTGGAATCAAGTTCGGACTGGATTGTCTTAACATCCGCCATATTATCCATAATTTCCGCAATGTTGAAATAGGCAATCTTTTGTGCATTGGAAAAGCTTAACATACAAACCAATGCGAATAAACTCAATGTTATCTTTTTCATAGTTAAAATATTTTTAGTTTTGCCAAAATTAAACATATTTCAGGCCAAAGTGTTACTTTTTTATTAGTTTGTAAAAAATGGTCTGTTTTTTTGGTAGGAACAAAAAAAATATTAAGTTTGCAACCTGCTGCCAAAACAAAGACTAAATTCAAGAGTTATTTTTTTATATTAAATTTTAACATGATGAGACGATTACTAATATTTACAAGTTTGTTATTTTTCAGTATTACCGGTTTTGCTGTTAACCATAGCGGAACGATAAATACTGAAACCTGGTATAAATCTGATAATCCACATATTATCACTGGCGACATAACTGTCAGTACCGATACAACCTTGACGATTGAACCAGGATGCATTATTAAATTTAATGCAGGAAGGAAAATTTTAATAAACGGAGTATTTGTTGCTAATGGAACACAAACCGACACTATTTTATTTACATCAAATCAGGGTTCTCCATCTTCCGGTGATTGGAAGTCATTAGTTTTTAAAGGAGGGCAGGCCGGCTCGGTTTTGAATTATTGTAAAATTGAATACGGGGGAAGCAATAACGCAGCAATTTGGATAATAGATTCATCTGAGCCTCCAACAATATCCCACTGTTTTATTAATGAAAGTGCAACTTCCGGAATTGATATCGGAAGAAAGAACAATAAGGAGCAATTAGCTTATATTTCCGATTGTAAAATTACAAACTGTGTTGATTATCCGATATATGCATTTGCTGTTAATACTTGCAGTTTGGTTACCGGTTCAATGAGTTTCTCAGGGAACGGCTATGATGCAATTTTTATGGGAAGTGGACACGTTACTTTATCCGGGACGTGGCATAACACCGGGTATCCGTTTATTATTGAGACGTCGGTAATAATTGACACTACATATACAATTACTATTGAACCGGGTACGGTATTGAAGTTTTTTAACGGGCATAATGTGCAGCTATTTGTTTATGGAACATTATTAGCAAATGGAACATCTTCGGAACATATTGTTTTTACTTCAGTTGATCCTTCTTCAGGTCATTGGGGTTGCTTTGCAATTTGGGATATTCCTTCAGGTAGCTCATTAAAATATTGCGATGTATTATATGGAGGAAGCCGCTGGGTAGGTTCTGTTTATAAAACTGATTATGCCGGAGCTGTTAGTATTTCAAATTGCCCTGATGGCTATTTGGAACTTTCTCATCTGACAATACAATACAGTGATACATCGGGGTTATATGTCCACGGCGATGCCTTTCCGACAGTTAAGAATTGTATTATTACTAACAATAAAGTTGGGATGCTGTTGGCAAGTAACGGTGTTCCTAAATTTGGGACAAAAGCCTTGGAGTGGAACGATATCTATAATAATGGTGGAGTTAATATCCGTCTTGACAATAATTTCACAGGAACAACACCTCAAACTGATGTTGATGCAAAATATGTTTACTGGGGGACAACCGATTGTGGAACAATTGGGAATTCAATACTCGATTTACTCGAAAGCAAGACGAATGCCATTGTATACTATAATCCGTGGCTTGATGCAGGTCATAATGTGGTTTCAGATACTAGTGATACCTGGAATGGCAACACTGATTCCGACTGGAATACGGGAAGTAACTGGAATGGGGGAGTAGTTCCCTGTTATATGATGGATGTGACTATTCCCGGGAGTGCTACGAATTTTCCCGACATAACGAGTAACGAATCTTGCAGGAATTTAACTTTGGAACCTGCTGCAAAAATGACTGTTGAATCGTCCGGTGATTTTAATGTTTACGGTGATTTTGAAATGCAGGCAAATAGTTCGGGCGATATTGCTTCCTTAGTAAATTATGGTAGCTTTTCCGTAAGGAATAATTCTAATATCGAAAATTATATTTCTTCCGGAAGATGGCATTATATATCTTCACCGTTATCGGATGACACCGCTGGTGTTTTTATGGATATGTATCTCTATTCTTTTGATGAGTCGGTATATGACACTAATGCGGCAGGAAATGTAGTCGCAGGATGGGTGAATATTACAGATGAGGCATCTTCGTTGATTCCCGGAACAGGTTATAAAGTTTGGTCATATGCTTCAAATCCGGGAAATAAAATAATCAGTTTTACCGGTGGTACTCCCAATGACGGAACTGTTGATTTGCCTGTCTCGGCAACCGACAGGAACGGGAACGGAACCATCGAGGGTATTGAGGGATGGAATCTTGTCGGAAATCCTTTTCCCTCGGCAATTGACTGGGATAACAGCGGTTGGACAGGAAAAGCTAGGTTTGATGCTTCAATTTATGTGTATGACGGTTCTCAATACCTTTCATGGAACGGTTCGACGGGTAGTTTAACCGATGGTGTTATTCCGGCTATGCAGGCATTTTTTGTGCATGCTACAAATACGTCACCTTTATTAAAAGTCAATAACAATGCGAGAGTTAGCGGTCCCTCTACATATAAAAACTCGGCTATTAATGATCGGTTAAGAATTGATGTAACAGGTAACGGATATAGTGATGCTACATTTATTGTTTTTAATGAGGATGCTACACAGGGATTTGACAGCCGGTACGATGCATATAAATTAAAAGGAATTGCAGCTGCCCCCCAATTGTATTCTGTTGATGGCGATGATATTCTTTCAATAAATGTTTTACCCGGAATCAGTAGTGATTTCTCTATCCCTTTAGGGTTTGAAGTTGGTGCCGAAACAGAATATACTTTATCTTTTGACGTAACAGACAACTTTGTCGGTAATAAAGATATATATCTTGAAGATACAAAAGAAAATACAATTGTAAATATATTAGAACAGAATGATTATACCTTTATAGCGACTCCGTTTGATGAAACTCAAAGATTTGTTCTGCACTTTATCGGAATACAGGGAGAAGATGATTTATTGGATAATACAAGCTTGAAAATATATTCTTATGACGGCTCTCTTCTGTTAAAGAGTAATAGTGATAAATTTATTGATGCCGATGTGACAATCTATAACATTTCAGGTCAGACGATTGCCCGACAACCGGTTAATTTTAAAGGTGTCAAAAAGATAAGTCTTAATGTTAATGCAGGGTTTTATATTATCCACGTTCAGGCAGATTCAAAAATTTATAATCAGCAGGTTATCATAGGAATGTAAAGTTAATCAGCAGGATAATAATCACGGAGGATTTCAAATTTCGACAGATGTTTATCGAACTCATTTTTATATAGCATTGTTAATTCTTTGCTGAACATCTTTTTTCCTTGACCTGACTTACCTTTTCTTATAAAGTCTCCGGGTTTATATCCATTTCTTTCAGGAATGAATTTTTCCTCATATTTTTTCATGTACTCAAATGAACAACTTTCAATGATTCTGGGCAGGTTTTCCTCTTTCATCTCTATATTGCAAAAGTCTGCTATCTTATATAATGTCCCCTGAAAATCATTTTTCAGATCTTCATATCGAATATATAAAATATTGTATTCCTTTTTGTTCGCCAACCAGTTTCGGGTGTAATAAAACCAATTTTTAGATTTGTTTTTGTTTAAGAAGTAGTTTTTAAAAGATTGGTCAAACGAAACAGGAACCCTAAAGTCAAGAAGCTGATGGTATTGAGACACAGCAACATCCATTCCATTTCTTATCACACAAATAAATTTTGCATCAAATCGTTTTGGAAAACAATTATAATTAAGATGTGTCTTGAAAAATCTTGGAGGATCAAGTTCAATAATCTGTTTTCCATTTTCAAAATCTTTATCAATCCACGGTGATTTGTCATAAATATGCTCAAAATTCATTTCTCCGTCTGATGTGAGTTGATAAAGAATCATTTGAAGCCACGTAGTTCCTGATTTCATATAAGTTGATATGAAAATATCTCCTGGTTTGAGTTTGAACTCAAGTAATCTTTTTTTATAGAGAATCCTTTTATTTAAACCAATTAGTAAATTATAGATTTTCGGTAAAAATCTGTTGGCCACCTTATATGCAAGTAAATTAATACTTATTTTATTTTTGTTATCCTTCAAGTGTCAATAAAAATAATATTGAAATAGTATGTTTAACGTTAATTTTTACGTCATAATCTAAAATAAGTTCACTTTTTTCAGGATATTGTTTAAATAACCCTTCTGACAGAGTCAATAACTGTTCCGTCAACCCATTTTATCACTGCAATTATTTCATCACTGAGAACCGGCTTTTCCGGGACACCACATATTCTTTCGGCCTCTTCTTTCAGCTCTTCAATGGTTCTAATAGGTAATCCGGAATCTTTGACCTTTTCGAGTAGGTCGGTTCTTTTCGGATTTATGGCTATCCCTCTTTCGGTAACGATAACGTCAATCAGTTCGCCGGGGCCGCAAAGTGTTGTTACCTTGTCTAAAATAACGGGCATTCTGTCTCTGAAAAGCGGTATGGGCAGGATAACGGTTTTGGCGAAAAGGCAGTTTTGCCAGCCTCCGATACCATGAAGCAGATATCCGTCGGAATGAGTTACAACATTTGCATTGAAGTTGACATCAACTTCGGTAGCACCCAAAACCACAATATCAATCATTGAGGCAAAATTACCCTTACTGTGATAATTGTAGCTTGTGAACGGGCTTGTATTTACGTGCCCCGGATTCTCTCTCATAGAACGAACACCTTCAAGATCAAAAGTCTGTCCGTCAAGAATATAATCCACAAGTCCCTCCTCCAGCATTTGAACCGGATATTTATTGCTTCCCGCACGGATAAATCTTGCTTTCCAGCCCCGCTCTCTAAGGATGTCACCAAAATAATTACCTATTGAGAGAGCCGTACCTCCGGCACCGGCCTGATATGAAAAACCGTCGTAAATGAGACCGGCAGCATCACAAAACTTGGCTGTCATCTCCGCAATAAGTAGTCTGTCAGGACTTTTTGTTATTTTTGTTGTTCCCGAGATAATCTTTTCGGGTAAGCCCACCTTATCAACTTTGACAACATAATCAACATAATTACCATGAATTTGCCAGGGAATTGCCGGAAAAGGAACAAGATTGTCGGTCACGACAATAACTTTATGCGCATATTGCGAATCGGCAAGGGCAAAACCGAGCAATCCGCAAGCCGCCGGTCCGTCAACACCGTTGGCATTGCCGAATGCATCGGCAGTGGGAGCCGCAATAACGGCAATATCAATGACAACTTCACCGTCCTGTACTGCCTGATATCTACCGCCATGAGAGCGTAACACTCCAAGGCCTTTCATCTTTCCTTCCGAGGCAAACTTACCCAGCGGCCCGTTCATACTCCCTTCAATACGGTTTATTGTACCGTCTTCAAGGTAAGGAATAAGGTGTTCGTGACAAGGAAATGAAGCTGACGGATACCAGCGTAAGTCTTTTACTCCCAGTTCCTTTGCAATGTCGAATATCTGATTGGCAATCAAATCGCCGTTACGGAAATGGTGATGTGTTGATATTGTCATCCCGTCTTTTAATCCCGCTTTTATCAAAACTTCTTTAAGGTTTGAAACGGTTTTATTGCCGTCGGCCGGATAATCGGCGCAGGTCGGTATGGGAGGAGCATATTTTTTGCCGGTGGGTTTATACTTACCAACTCCCTGATAAGGAATGTGTTCTTCTCCGTTTATTATTGTCGGCACTTCCCTGCCTGCGGCGTTCTTAACTATTTTATCGTATTTTTTCATTTTATCATCAATCATTAACAACTTCAGCAATTATAAATTTACATCATCTCTACTCTCCAGTTTTTCTTCAATATTCCGAGAGAAACAGCAAGGTCAATGGACTTCTGAGCACGTTTTACGACAGGTGCATCAATCATTTTTGAGCCGAGTGAGACCACTCCAAGTCCTTTTTCTTTTGCAATATAAAAAGCATTCACTATTTTCTTTGCCTTTTCTATTTCCGTTTCATCGGGGGCAAAATATTTGTGAATCACCTCTATTTGACGCGGGTGTATGCAGCCCATTCCATCGAAACCGAGAGCCTTGGATTTCAGGACATTTTGTTTCAGAGCTTCCATATCCGAAACATCCGAAAAAACAGAGTCAATAGGCTGAATGCCGGCAGCTCTTGCAGCATTTACTACCATTGAGCGGGCAAAGAAAGATTCGGTTCCTTCGTTGGTTCTTTTAGTCCCCAAATCGGCGGTGTAATCTTCCAGACCAATGGCAAGAGAAACAACATTGCCGGCGGCAGATGCTATTTCAAAAGCTTTCATCACTCCGAGTGCACTTTCGATTATAGGCATAAGCCAGATATCGGTTTTGATATTATGAGCTTTTTTGATTTTCTCAATTTGTTCATTCACCTGTTTTATCTGGTTTGCACTTTCGCATTTCGGCACAAGAATCAGGTTAACATTATGAGGAACAACATACTCCAAATCCTCAAGCCCTGCAGGAATCTGATTTATCCGCACCATCCTTTCGGCACCGTAAAAGTTAACGGCTCTCAAAGCATTTCTCACCACAAACCTTGCCTCGAATTTTTTATCGGGTGCTACTGCATCTTCAAGATCAAGGATTATTCCGTCGGGTTTGTGAATACCGGCATTGATCATAAGTTTCGGAGAATTGCCCGGGAGGTAAAGCCTTGAAAACCGGAACCTTTCCTTTGTCGTACGGGAAGTGTTTTCCGGTATAACATCCAATAAATACTCTTTACCGGTAGCGATAAGTTGTTTTACGGCAGCTTCAACCCTTGCGGCTATCACGAAAGGTAGTGCTCCGGCATCTTCTATTTCCATATTTGCATTTTTTATTCCGAAAAAATCGAGAATACCGGCAACCTGTTTTCTTATGGCGTTGCCAAACATCACCTCAACCTTACTTTTCAGGTTTATGCTAATGCCGCCTGTTGTAGTCAACTCAAGGCTTACAAAGCAATCCGATTTAACACCTTTACCTCTGTTTCCTGCAAATGCAATCTTATTTGAATTATTCATCGTATTATGTTTATACCAAAAATTAAGAGCCAAAAATAGTATAAAACTTAAATGGTGTAATATAGAATTTTTCTAAATTATTAATTCTTATACTTCAGCCATTTCCATAACTCTCTATAGCTGATTTTTTTACCGTAAATGAGGATTCCCGTTCGGTAAATTTTAGCGGCAATCCAGGTTGAGCCTATAAAGCCGAGAATCAGTAAAGCAAAAGATAAATAGAGATCGGTAAATGGAACGCCGAAAGGAATTCTTATCATCATAATAATAGGGGAGGTGAGGGGAATTATTGAAAGCCAGAATGCAATGGGCCCGTCGGGATTGGTTATTATCACCTGTGCCAAAGCAAGCGACAGTATTAGAGGAACTGTAACAGGTAACATGAATTGCTGTGTGTCGGTTTCGCTGTCAACCGCTGCACCTATTGCGGCAAACAGAGAAGCATACAGAAGGTATCCCCCGAGAAAAAAGAAAAGGAACGAACCTATCATAACCGGAAAGTTGATTGATTGTATGGATTCGAAAACGGCAATTACCGATTCGTTAACATCTGCATTTTGCTGCATATTATCCGTTGGGATTATATTTTCGGTTTGCATCTGCAACTGCGACTCCTTGAACTTTGAAATGTCGGTTGAATAGATTGACAGGAATCCGCTGACAATGATCATTGTAAATATCACCCAGAGAGCAAATTGTGTCAATCCTACAAGAGCAACACCGACAATTTTTCCCATCATCAATTGAAAAGGTTTTACCGAAGAGACTATAACTTCCACAATACGGTTGACTTTTTCTTCGATAACACCTCTCATAACAAGAGCGCCGTACATAAATATGAAAATGTAAATGATAAGGCCTCCTATGAATCCGACCGCCATACTAAGCTCGGTTGAACTTTGTTTCTCTTCGCCTGCTTTATTAATCTTTATAGTTAAAAGGTGTATTGTTGATTTTATTGATTTCAGAATGCCGGGATCAACGCCCGAAGCTCTGAGTTTCAGGGCTTCCACCTCTTTTCTCATAACGCTTTTGATATAACCTTTTACAATTATGTTAGGTTGACCCGTCGAATAGAGTTTTGCAGCTTGCGGAACGCTGAGTTCGGTTTTCGGTATGTAGAGAACTGCGTATAAATCGTTGTTGGCAATATTTTTTTTTGCGGTTTCAATATCCATATCAAGTTTTAGAAACTGCATATTGTCGGTGTTTTTGAATTGCGGCATAAAAATGCCCGTTTCGTCAATAATTCCGATAACCTTTTTACTTCCTTCCATTTCGGCCACATAAACCGGAACAATAAAAAGGGCTGCCAAAAGGATTGGCCCGAGGATAGTCATTATAATGAAAGACTTCTTTTTAACCCTCGTGAGGTATTCGCGCTTTATTATGAGAATTATCTTATTCATAGTCTAATAAGGCTGATTGATTGTTTTATTCTCTTCCACCTTCCTGATGAAGATCTCATTCATTGACGGTAAAATCTCATTAAAAGAGTGTATTTCAATGTGTGGGATCAGAGCTTTAAGCAAGTCATTGGGATTGTCGTTATTGTTTATTCTGACTTTTGCCCTTTTTATCTCTTCTTCCTCTGATAATTCCAACAGCTTATACCCGTTTGTCAAAATATTGGAAATATCTATATCCGACTTGTATGAAATTTCATAAGAGTTTGTTTTATAGGCATTCTTAACATCCTTCATTCTGCCTTCAAGGATTTTTTTAGAGTTGTCTATAAGAGCAATATGGTCACATAGTTCTTCAACCGAAGCCATATTATGCGTCGAAAAGATGATAGTGGCGCCATCATCTCTTAATCTTAATATCTCATCTTTCAGAATGTTAACATTAATAGGGTCGAAACCGCTGAAAGGTTCGTCAAAGATGAGTAATTTCGGTTGGTGGACAACGGTAACGATAAACTGTATTTTCTGCTGCATTCCTTTTGAAAGCTCTTCAACTTTCTTATTCCACCAAGAGTTTATCTCAAATTTCTCAAACCATATTTTCAGTCTGCGTTGGGCTTCCTTTTTTGAAATACCTTTTAACCGTGCAAGATAAAGAGCCTGTTCACCTACTTTCATTTTTTTATAAAGACCTCTCTCTTCGGGCAGATAGCCGATTTGTTCAACCAACTTATTAGTCTCCTCTTTACCTTTAAAAAGAAGTTTTCCGCTGTCGGGTGCAATAATGTCATTGATAATTCTGATCAGTGTTGTCTTACCTGCTCCGTTTGGCCCCAGCAATCCGAATATGCTTCCTTCGGGTACACTTATGCTTACTTTATCAAGGGCTTTATGCCCTGCGTATTGTTTTGTTACTTCCCGTGCTTCTAAAATTATTGACATACCTTGTTGTGATAACCTTTATTATCAAGCGTTTATGTAATTTTCGTTGCTATGAAAGCTTAACTTCAAAATTACGCCAAATGTACACAAATTTTTTTACCGAACGGATACGAAACAATATAACAACTATAAGAAAGAGTCAATGGAAAGGAATATTATCATTGACAAAACAAAAATATTTATCTTCATAAAATAGACTCCCGGATTTATTAGCTTAGTATCTTTTGAAAGAAGAGGTGTAAATACATAAACAATCCAAAAGGCAGCCATAAACATAGCTCCGGCAATATATTCAGAGCTTACAACATTAAAGACGGGAAGCATCATAGCTGCAATGGCAGTAGAAAGTGTCCAAAGAAATGTTAGTCTGTGAATATGTTTTTCACCGTAGGATTTAACCAATGTTGGAAATCCCGCTTTTGAATAATCCTTTTCATACTTTAGCTGAAGTAGCCAGAAATGGGGTATTTGCCAAATGAAAAAGAAAAAGGCAATAACAAAAGCTCTCGGATCGGTAAGTGAACCGCCGGCTGCCACCCAACCAACGAGAGGGGGTATAGCGCCTATAACGGCACCGGGTATAACGGCAAATGGTGTTTTCTTTTTTAAAGGTGTATAGATGAAGTTATACCATATTAATGCAAGAATTCCGAGAAACATGGCTTCGAGGCCGGAGCCGATGTATATAATAATTGCTCCCGAGAATGAAAGGAATACGGAAAATATCAGTGCATTTAAAGGTTTTACTTTTCCCGAAGGTATCGGACGCAAACTTGTTCTGTCCATAATAGCATCGGTTTTTCGCTCCTGAAAATGGTTTAGGGCTGCTGAACCGCAAGCCAATAAAAAGATTCCCAATACCGGAAGTATCATATCTTCATCGAAACCTCTCATGAGAACGTAACCGGTAAGCGTTGTAAGCATCACGGCAAATGTAATCCTCACTTTTGCAAGTTCAAAATAGGGTAAAGCTTTCATAATTGCCGTGTTTTTCAATGTTTAAGGGTTTTTAAATATTCAATTATCATTGTTATTTCCTTATCGGTTATATTATTTTTGTAGGATATCATAACTCCCTGAGGATATCCTTTAACTACATCGTCGCCGGGGTTGTAGAGAGATTTTTTTATATATTCGTCATCAACAATGATTTTCCTCTCTTTACCTGCCGAAAGTATAGTCTCTTCTTTATTCCATAATCCTGCAAAAGAAGGCCCCACAATACGCGAACCGTCAAGCGAGTGACAACTCAAGCAGGCATTTTTTTTCATAACCGCCAATCCCGGAGGATCGGAAGATACGGTATCGTTATACCATTTTGTATATTCCGCTTCCGGTACTACGACGACTTTGCTTAGCATATATGAGTGCCGGTCGCCGCAATACTCGGCACACAGAATGTTATAGTTGCCCGTTTCCTGTCCGATGAACCACATTTTATTGTTTTTCCCGGGTACCACATCTTCTTTTATTCTGAATGCAGGTATATACAGGCTATGTATGACATCACGCGAGTTGAGGTCTAAAATAACAGGCTCGTCAACGGGTACGACAAGTGTGTCCGAAACTTTTCCGTTGGGGTATTCAAAGGACCAGGACCACATCTGAGCATAAGTCTTTATTTTTAATCCGTTTTCGGGTATCTCTCTCATAGGTTTATACCCCATCCAGCCGTAATAAAACATTATAAGAACCAGGATAGTCGGTATTACCGTCCATATTATTTCAAGTTTATTGTTTCCTTCAATTTGCGAAGCTTTGGGATTACGTTTTCGGCTGTATTTTATTACGAACCAGATCATAACAAAAGTCACTCCCACAAGGAAGATTACGGAAATTCCCAGTATGACCGCAAAAGACAAGTCAACACCCTGAACAAAATTTGATGAATTTGAAAACATAATTCTCTTTTTTAAGCTCTTGTAAAATAATCCAAAGCAGTTAGAACAATCAAAACCGTAAAAACTCCAAAAACAATATACACCATCACTTTAAGGACTCTGGAATCGTATTTGAGATGCATAAAGTGATTAATGACCGCCAGTGCTTTTGTGCTTGCAATCACTAATGCGGTAACAACGGAAAATGCTATGAAATTTTTATGCAAAACCGATATCAGCACCGTTACTACTGTAAGCAGTAGCAGCCCTACCCAAATTCCGACCAAATTTCCAAAAGATGTAATATGTTGTTCTTTGGGATCATCATCCAAAACTCTTGTGGCTTCATTTTCTTGTTTGCTCATTTTCATAAAATTTTAATGTATCAAATAAAATAAAGGGAAAAGGAATATCCATATAATATCAACCAAATGCCAATAGAGGCCTGCATTTTCCAATAAAATATATCTGTCGGGTCTGACTTTACCGGTTTTAATTTTACGAATCACTATTCCGATAAAAATACCACCGATAATAACATGCAGTCCATGTAAACCCGTCATAAAATAATATAAAAAGAAAAAAAGTTTTTCCCCTGGTTCCAGCATATTGTAATGTTCCATTCCGGGAAAAAGTCCATGTCCGATTTTTGCAGACCATTCAAAGTATTTAATTACGAGGAACGTACAGGCAAATAGTAAGGTTAATATGAGCAGGTTTATACTGACTTTTATGTTTCCTTTTTGCATTGCCGACACCGACATAGCCACTGTAAGGCTGCTCGTTAGAAGGACAGCCGTGTTAACGGTTCCCATAGCTATATTCAGATGTAATGAAGCCTGTAAAAATGCTTCCTGATTCATATATCTGTAAACCGAATATACCAGAAACAAACCACCGAAAAGAAGTAGCTCGGTGAAAAGGAACAACCACATACCCAGTTTGGAGGCCTGATCATCCCTATTGTGACCCGAATTAACCATTAAATATTCCGCCATAATCATTCTATTTAAAATCGTAAGGACCTTTTTTACTTAATATGGGTTTTTTATCAAAATTTTGCAACGGAGGGGGCGATGGCACCTGCCATTCAAGAGTTACACCTCCCCAAGGATTCCGCGGTGCAGCCGGACCTTTTCTTTTACTTCTAATAAGATTGACAATAATAATTATTAGCCCTGTGAACAGAATCCACGATCCAACAGTTGCTATTACATGCAGAGGTTGAAACTCGGGCAAATAATCGTAATACCTTCGCGGCATACCCTTAATTCCTAAGATTAGCATAGTGAAATAAAGAATATTAAAACCTGTAAATAAAAAGGTAAAACCGGTTTTTGCAATCTTTTCGTTATACATTTTGCCGTAAATTTTCGGGAACCAATAATGCAGTGCACCGATAAAGGCAAATCCCGTTCCTCCGAACATAACATAATGGAAATGTCCTACAACGAAATAGGTGTCGTGAAGATGAATATCGGTGGCCAAAGCACCGTTAACCAACCCCGTCAAACCTCCAATAAGAAATTGGAAGATAAATGCAAGGGCATAAAGCATTGGTGTTTTTAACTCGATAGATCCTTTGTAAAGTGTTGCTACCCAATTGAAAACCTTTATTGCAGAAGGTACGGCTACCAGAAAGGTCAAAACGGAAAAGATGACCCTTGCATCGCCGCTCATTCCCGAAGTGAACATATGATGACCCCATACGAAATAGCCTATAAATGCTATTGCCATACTGGAATATGCTATGGCTTTATATCCGAAAATAGTACGGTGAGAAAATGTCGGTATCAATTCACTTACAATGCCCATTGCCGGAAGAGCCATAATGTAAACAGCCGGATGTGAATAGATCCAGAAAAGATGCTGGTAGAGAATAGGATCACCCCCGAGAGCGGGGTCAAAGAGCCCTATTCCTATTACCCTTTCGGCAATAATCATCAATAATGTAATCCCTATTATTGGTGTGGCAAGAACTTGAATCCATGAGGTCGCATATAGAGCCCAGGGAAACAGAGGCATTTGAAACCAACCCATTCCGGGTAAACGTAATCTGTGGATTGTAACTATAAAATTAAGTCCTGTCAAAATTGAGGAAAACCCGAGAATAAAGGCCGCTAAAACAGCCATGCTTACATTAGTGCCGGTTTTTACACTGTACGGCGCATAAAAGGTCCACCCCGTATCTGCAGGTCCGTCTCCGAAAAGCAATGTGCTTAAAGCGAACATAGCTCCTATGATATACAGCCACCAAGAGAGTAAATTTAATTTTGGAAAGGCAACATCGTCGGTGCCTATCATTATTGGTAAAAAGAAATTTCCAAACACCGCAGGAATGCTCGGTATGATAAAAAGAAAAATCATTATTACTCCGTGAAGTGTGAAAATCTGATTATATGTTTTTGCATGCATCAGGTCACTACCCGGTGAAAGCAATTCCAACCTCATTAATATACCGAGAGTAGCTCCGACAAGAAAAAACGTAGCCACGGAATATAGATAAAGTAATGCTATTCTTTTATGGTCCAAGGTGAAAATCCAGGAAAAAATCCCTTTTCCGGTTTCATAAAAGCTGATTGTATTATTATTTTCGTTGCTCATAAATTTATAAATCTCTTGTTTGTTGTTTTTTCCTTTTTTTCCCGAAAATCATTGTTAAAAGAAGCAGTAAGGCGAAAAAGACAATAATACTGCCGGAAACTTTTGTGATGTTCAAAACATATTTCTTCCCTTCGGCATCATAAGCAAAACAAAATTTTAACATTTTATTTATTGTGGGCCCTGATTTTTCTTCCGAAGCTTCCACAACTGCCATTTTCAAATCAAAAGGAAGGAAATATGTTCCGTGTAAATACCTGGTTATTTTTCTACCCGGACTAACAATAATAATTGCCCCCGGATGTATGAAGTTATCACCGTCTTTTTTAACTTTATATCCGAATTCATCCAAAAGTCTTGTTATGTTTGTGCTGTCGCCGGTGTAAAAATGCCATCCCAATTGCCCGTTTTTGTGTTTTAGAAGTTTTAGATAGTTTGATCTTTTTCTCTTTGCCAAAACCGGTGTTTCCCTCGGGTCGAAACTGAAGGTCACTATCTGATAGTCCTTTCCGGGGTCAATTTTTGCCCTGTCAATCACTTCTGCAACTCCTTCAAGTAATGGGCTGCACAATCCCGGACATTCGTAATAAACGGGTACGAATACCGTAGGCTTTTCAATTATTGATTCCAATGTTTTGGGAATAGAGTCTTCGTTATAAAGAACAATATCACCGGAAATAATTTTGTCGAGGTGTTCGTAAATTCCGAGTTTTTGCGGTGTGTTTTTCCCGTCCTCTCCTGAAGCTAATGCTATATTGGTAAAATGAAATATACTAAATGTGATAAGGAGTAAAAATGTTCTCATGAGTTATTGATTGTTATTTGGCTGCAAATTTAGAATGATTCTAAATTATAGTCATAGTATAATAGGAATTTAACAACTTTTTAACATTTCTGTTAATACATAAACAGATGGAATGCTAAAAACGAAGCAATGAAATTTTGAATATTAAAAGAGGTAAAAAGTTTCTATTCAATAGGTTAACTAAAAACCTCTTTCATGCGGGCAAAGAAACTTTTATCTTTTCCTGACGGATTAGGTTTGAAGTTTGGTGATTCATTCAGTTTTTCAAGGATTCTTCTCTCCTCTTTTGTCAAATCTTTTGGTGTCCAAACATTTATGTTAACAAGCAGGTCTCCGCGATGATGTGTATTCAAATCCGGTAGTCCTTTTCCTTTAAGCCGCAGGACTTTTCCACCCGGTGTTCCCGGGGCGATTTTAATTTTTGCTTTACCGTCAATTGTAGGAACTTCAATGGTTGCACCGAGAGCAGCATCCGAAAAACTTATGTATGTATCGTGCAAAAGGTTAATACCGTCTCTTTCAAAATTTTTATTTTCTTCTTCCTCAATCAGAACCAGTAAATCTCCCGGAATACCGTTTCGTGCGCCGGCATTTCCTTTTCCACTGACCGACATCTGCATACCCTCTTCAACACCTGCAGGTATTTTAATCGTTATCACCTCCTCGTCTCTGACAATTCCGTTTCCGGAGCATTCATTGCATTTTGTCTGTATTGTTTGCCCTTCACCGCCGCAGGAAGGACAAGTTGAAGACGTTTGCATTTGTCCGAGGAAGGTATTTGTAACTCTGGTTACATGGCCTGTACCGTGACAAGTTTGGCAGGTGGAGTAGGAGGAGCCGCTTTTTGCCCCGCTACCATTACATACTTTGCAGGGAATATACTTGGTTACCTTGATTTTTTTCTCAACTCCGTGAGCTATCTCCTCAAGTGAAAGTTTCACTCTCACTCTGATATTGGAACCTCGGTTTACACGTCTTCTTCGTCCGCCCCCACCGAATCCACCACCGAAACCTCCGCCGAAAGCACCACCGAAAATGTCTCCGAACTGACTAAAGATATCATCCATTGACATATGATGATATCCACCGTTTCCGGCTGCACCACTGACGCCGGCATGTCCAAATCTGTCATACCTTGACTTTTTTTCCGGATTGCCAAGTATTTCGTAAGCTTCGGCAGCTTCTTTAAATTTTTCTTCGGCCTCACTGTCTCCCGGATTTTTATCGGGATGGTACTTTAAAGCTTTTTGCCTGTAAGCTTTTTTTATTTCAATCTCTGTGGCAGTACGTTCAATGCCAAGTACTTCGTAATAATCTCGTTTCGACATTTTATTAGTTGTCTGTTAATGAATCTCAATCCGTAAACTCCCGGAATTTACTTTATGCCTTATTGTCCTATAACAACTTTTGCATAACGAATAACCTTGTCGTTCAGCAGGTAACCCTTTTGAACAACGTCAACGACCTTTCCTTTAAGCTCTTCCGAAGGAGCCGGGATACGTGTTATTGCCTCATGATAATCAGTATCAAACTCCTTTCCCTTTGAGTCCATCGGCTTGAGGCCTTTCTTCTCCAAAGTTGAATAGAGTTTTTTATAAATATGGACAACCCCTTCCTTCACAGCATCACATCCTTCAACCTGATCATTGGATTCTATGGCTCTTTCAAAGTCATCAACAACAGGGAGCAGTTCTTCAATCAGGTTTGCCGATGCACTACTAACCAAATCCAGTTTCTCTCTCGCAGTTCGCTTTCTGAAATTATCAAATTCCGAGAACAGTCTCAGATATTTATCGTTAATCTCATCAAGCTTTTCCTGCAACTCTTTCTCTTTTGATACTTTCGGTTTTCTGTGACTTTTCTTTTTGTTATGTATCTCTTCTTTATGTTCTTTGTTTGCTTTTTCAGAATCTTCTTTCATATTATTATCCTTTTCATTATCAATACTTTGACTAACTATCTTTTCATCCTCTAAATGATTTTTACTATTCTTTGCCATACTCCTGTCAATTTAAAATTCTATCTGGTTCATTTATCAAATAATTTGCCATAAAATATTTCAGGACAATGTGTCAGATTTAGATTTTCTTTTTAAAAAAAGCCCTGCCTTTTACGGACAGGGCTTTAAAATATTTAAAATTTATTTTATTGATTAATTCTCATTTTATAGAATGATCTGTAAACAAAATAGAGAGCAACAGCAAGAAATACCATCCCGATATAAGGAGCAACAGCCCTAAAGTGGACTGAAATAGCAATTTCCATAGCAAGCAATCCGAAAAGTGTGGTAAACTTAATTACAGGATTCATAGCAACAGAAGAAGTGTCTTTATAAGGATCTCCAACAGTATCACCAACTACGGAAGCAGCGTGAAGTTCCGTTCCTTTTTCCTGCATATCAACCTCAATAACCTTTTTAGCGTTGTCCCACGACCCGCCGGCATTAGCCATAAAAATAGCCTGATACAAACCGAAAAATGCAATGGACAACAAATAGCCGACAAAAAGCGAAACAGGTAAAGAATTAGTTATTGTATCCGCTTCATTCATCCCGTCTGTCAAGCCGGAGGGGGCGGCAAGAAATGCAAAAGCAAGGGCAAATGAGAATAGGGCTATGAAAATATTCCACATTCCTTTTTGTGCATAAATTGTACATATTTGAACCACCTCTTTTGATTTGTTTATATCGGCTTTTTTCTCCGCATTGGGGTCAAGATTTATATTCTTTTTAATATAGTTTGTAGCACGTGCAGCACCTGTTGTTACGGCTTGGATTGAAGCTCCTGTGAACCAGTAAATAACAGCACCGCCAAGTAGAAATCCCAAAATTGTGTAAGGATTAAGAATGTTGAGAATAACTTCCGGTTTAATGCCGAGCGTATGCTCAATAACAAGTATGAGTGAGAAAATCATTGTTGTGGCGCCAACAACGGCTGTACCGATTAAAACAGGCTTTGCCGTTGCCTTGAAAGTATTTCCTGCGCCGTCGTTTGCCTCAAGATAATATTTTGATTTTTCAAAATCGGGAGTAAAACCGAAATCTTTTTCAATTTCCGGAGTGACCTCCTTTTGATTCTCTTCAATTAGTGAAAGTTCATAAATGGATTGGGCATTATCGGTGACAGGGCCGTAACTGTCAACAGCAATGGTAACAGGTCCCATTCCCAGAAAACCGAAAGCTACAAGTCCAAAAGCAAAAATGGAAGGATATATCATGATATTGTCCAGCCCGAATGTACTTGCATAATATCCAATGAACATTAAAAAGAAGAATACAAGACCCATCCAAAACGAACTAAAGTTTCCGGCAACCAAACCTGAAAGTATATTCAATGATGCACCACCTTGTTTTGAAGCTTCAACGACTTCATTAACGTGTGTTGATTTAGGACTGGTAAAAAGTTTTGTGAATTCAGGAATTAATGCGGCACCGAGCGTTCCTGCACTAATAATAACCGAAAGTGTTATCCAAAGATTATACGGCATATTGCCAATCATAAAATAACTGGCTGCAAAAGTTACAAGTATTGACAGAATGGATGTTATCCAAACAAGGGATGTCAATGGTTTTTCAAAGTCGAGATCATCGGCGTTATTATATTTTGCCTTTGTTATTGCATTATTGATGCCGAAAGCAACAATCGAGGTTATTACCATCAGGATTCTCATTACGAATATCCAGGTAAGCAATTGTATCTGATTAGCTTCCCAATCGGTGCCCTGTGTTACGGCAAGAACTATAAACGAGATAAGTGCGACACCAGTTACTCCGTATGTTTCAAAACCGTCAGCTGTTGGTCCAACACTGTCTCCGGCATTATCGCCC
>JALSSR010000026.1 GCA_026984135.1 Bacteroidales bacterium | reverse complement strand
GCAATTCAGTTGATAATAAACCACGAACTCGGGCTGGCCAAAAACCAAAATCCGCTGCAGGGTTCGTTTATAATTGAAGAACTTACCGATTTGGTTGAGGAGGCGGTTTTATCGGAGTTTGACCGGTTAACCGAACGCGGCGGAGTACTTGGTGCAATGGAAACCATGTATCAAAGGAGTAAAATACAGGAAGAATCGCTCTATTATGAGGAGATGAAACATTCCGGTAAACTACCCATAATGGGTGTTAACACATTTCTCTCTTCAAAGGGCTCCCCTACTGTTATTCCCGGCGAAGTTATACGAGCAACCACCGAAGAAAAAGAGGTGCAACTGAAAACGGTGGAAAATCTTAAGAAAACGTTTAAAAAAGAGGCTGAGGAATGGCTCTCGAAATTGCAGAAAACAGCCGAAAAGAATGAAAATGTTTTTGAAACCCTGATGGAAACCGTGAAATATACTTCCATCGGGCAGGTTACAAATTCATTGTTTGACGTGGGTGGACAATATCGGAGAAATATGTAATTTTACAAAGCAAAAAAAATTGTTATGATAAACAAAGACATACTGGTGATATACCCCGAAACAAAGACAACACAAGTTGCTCTTTACAAAGGAACTACTTTGCTTTTTTTGAAAAATATAAAGCATGACGTTCAAATGCTTGATGTTTTAAAAGAGGAAGGAATGGAGGCACGGATGAATTATCGTACCGATGCCGTAATGAAAGAGCTTGAGGATAATGATGCCGATTTTGATGAAATAGAAATAGTCGTTGGGAGAGGAGGGGTTCTGAAACCTTTGAATGCCGGCGTTTATGAAGTTAATGAAAAAATGGTTCACGATTTGAAGACTGGTTCCGAAGGTATTCATCATACCAATCTCGGTGGCCTTATTGCTTACGAAATTGCTAATAAAATCGGAGCAAAACCAATTTTGACCGACCCTGTGTCAGTTGATGAGATGGATGACCTCGCTCGTGTTAGCGGGCATCCCCTTTTTGAACGAAAATCCATTTTTCACGCCCTGAACCAGAAATATTTTGCCCGCAGATATGCCAAAGCTCATCACACCGATTATAATGATTTGAACCTTATCATAGCAACAATAGGTATGGGTGGCATTTCTGTTGCCGCTCATAAAAAAGGTAAGGTGGTGGACGTTAACAATGCTTATGACGGCGACGGACCTTTTTCCATAAAAAGAACGGGATCACTGCCTGTTGGCGATTTGGTACATCTTTGCTACAGCGGTAAATATACCGAAGAAGAGGTTATGGAGATGATAACCCAAAAGGGCGGATATGCTGCATATCTCGGTACCGGCAATATCAATAAAATAAATGAAATGATGGACAGCGGTGATGAAAAAGCTCTTTTTATTTCCGATGCCTGTGCTTATCAGGTCTCCAAAGAGATAGCCTCTATGTGTGCCGTTCTTGAGCAACAGGTGGATGCAATAATACTTACGGGTAATATTTTTCACAGCGACCGTTTCCTCTCCAATGTGCAAAAGAGAGTCGGTGGTATTGCCGATTTTACCCTATATCCCAGCATAAACGATGTGGAGGCTCTTGCCGCTAACGGCTTCCTTGTTTTGAAAGGAGAGTTGAAAGTTCAAAAATATGAATAGCTTGAATTCTTCCGGCCAACCGGAAAATTTAGCGTGAATATTTCCGGTTGACCGGAAAAATTAACGTGAATATTTCCGGTTATTAAAAAATTATTATCTTTGTGCTTAAAAATTGAGTAAAATGATGATAAAACGTCTCCTTTCGGAAATTATAATCAAAAAGTTGAAATCAACGGAAAAGGTTATAATAATTTATGGAGCCAGGCAAACGGGAAAAACAACACTGGCAAAATATATTGTTGATAAATTGGGTTTAAAAACCCTGAGTATTAATGCCGACCGTGAAATGTATATTGATATCTTATCTTCCCGTGATTTTAAGAAATTACAATCTTTGGTTGACGGGTACGAGTTGTTGTTTATTGATGAGGCTCAAAGAATTCCGGATATCGGAATAAATCTGAAAATACTTAATGACGAAATTCCGGAATTGAAAATATTAGTTACCGGTTCTTCTTCCCTGACACTTGCCGACAGCGTATCGGAGCCGTTAACAGGCAGAAAATGGACTTATAATCTGTATCCTCTTTCGTTACAGGAGCTTTCGGCAACAAAAAACAAATTTGAACTGAATGAAGAACTCAATGATTTGCTCATCTTCGGTTCATATCCCGAAGTTTATACTACGGTAAATAAAACAAATAAAACGGAGTTACTTTACGAAATATCCACATCTTATCTTTACAAAGATATTTTGGAATTATCCAATATTAAGTATCCGAGAAAGATAAGAGACCTATTACGACTGCTTTCTTTTCAGGTTGGTTCGGAGGTTTCGGTTTTAGAGCTGAGTAAAAATTTGGGCATAAATAAGGAGACTGTTGAAAAGTATATTGATTTGCTTGAAAAGGCATTTATTATTTTCAGAGTTTCGGGTTATAGTAAAAACCTGAGGAAGGAGATTAGAAAACAGGATAAGTTTTATTTTTACGATTTGGGGGTTAGAAATGTTATTATTGATAATTTGAGTTATCCAGAATATAGAAATGACATCGGAGCCCTTTGGGAAAATTTTATTATTGCGGAACGTAAAAAATATTTGCATTATAACCGAATTCGGGCTTCGGGATATTTTTGGCGTACATACACCGGAGCGGAACTCGACTATATTGAAGAATCCGGTGGTTCTCTTTCCGCTTTTGAGATAAAATATAACAAATCGAAATTCAAATCACCAAAGACCTGGAATGAGACTTATCCGGGCAGTAAGGTTCATTTGATAAACAAGGAAAATTATTTGGATTTCGTTTTATAATTATTCCTTAAATACTAAATCACGATATTAACAGTTATATGTTAATTAAATAGATTTATTCCCTTACGTGTGTAGTAATTCCTGCATATTTTTGTAACAAATTTCAGGATAATGGGTAAGAGGACAAACAGGGCTTTTATATTTATGCATAGAAGATTACTTTACATAATACTTTTTGTTTTTGCTGTCTATTTTACCTTTTTCTCCGGCAAAAAAAGAGAGGAGAATATTCCCGAATATATCCCCGATATTGCTGCCGACAGTATTTTTTACAACATAAATAAGATTTACAACGGGCAAAAGGCCGTTGAACTGAACAATCGTTTTAAAAGGCTTAACAAAAAAGGTGTTTTTAACGGGACTGTTCTTTATGCCGAAAACGGAGAAGTGGTATATAAAGGAGCATTCGGTTATGCCGATTTCAGGAAGAAAGAAAAATTGACTACGGAATCGGCTTTCCAGCTTGCTTCCGTATCCAAAATGTTTACGGCAACGGCCATAATGATACTTCAGGAGGAAGGAGAGCTTGAATATGATGATACTGTCACCAAATTCATTCCCGAATTTCCGTATCACGGGGTGACAATACGTAACCTGCTTAACCACAGGTCGGGATTGTCAAGATATATGTCGCTTGCGGATAAATATTGGAATATCAACAAGCCCATCAGCAATGAGGATGTAATAAAACTGTTTGTCAAATATAAACCCGCTCCCTATTTTAAACCCAATCACGGTTTTCATTATTGCAACACAAACTATGCTCTTCTTGCCTCGGTAGTTGAAAGGATTACCGGAGAACCTTTTGAAGTCTTTGTGAAAGAGAGAATTTTTCAGCCTGCCGGTATGAAAAACTCTTTTGTTTATACCAATAAAAACGACTCTGTTATTAAATCCGTAGTCCCGGTTGGTGTGCCGGGATACAGAAACGGCAGAAGAAGATTGGTAAAAGTAGGCGATTATTATCTCAACGGCGTTGTTGGTGATAAAGGGGTTTATTCAACGGTTGAAGATCTTTATAAATTTAGCGAAGCACTTGATAATGAAACTATTGTCAGCTCATCCACTATTCAAAAGGCCTTTTCGCCCGGAAGCCCGAAATCGTGGAGGCGAAAGGATAATTACGGTTTCGGCTGGAGAATAAAAACCAAAGCCGACAGTACCGTTTATCATTTCGGATGGTGGAAAGGTTTTAGAACGTTTTTTATCAGGGATATGGCAAAAAACAGGGTTATCATAGCTTTGACCAATACTCATCACGGTATGTCGTCACAGGTTCTGTGGAATATTATTGAAGATAATAACCGTCCGAAAGAGATTGAGAATATCTATGCAGAATTGAAAAATTCCGGAGGGGATAAAAAAAATTAACATCACATTTCGACTTCGCTCAATGTGACGCCCTCACGTCTGGAAATTTATTCATTGACAACAAGTTTAAATCCGACACCGTGAACATTTATAAGCTCAATTGACGGGTCTTCTTTCAGATATTTTCTGAGTTTAGTAACATACACATCCATACTTCGTGCGTTGAAATAGCTGTCGTCAAACCAAATCTTTTTCAGGGCAACGCTTCTGTCAAGTACATCATTAAGGTTGATACTCAGCAGCTTCAGTAAGTCGGCTTCTTTTGAGGTAAGTTTTTGTTCGTTGTCATCAATTTTCAGGATTTGACGGTTGTAATCGAATGTAAACTTACCGATTTTAAAGATATTCTGTTCTTTGTTTTTGCCTGTAGCCTCTCCCGCTCTTCTCAGGATTGCCTGCATACGCATCAGCAGCTCTTCCATACTGAAAGGTTTGGTAAGATAATCATCGGCACCTATTTCGAACCCTTTGAGTTTGTCTTCCTGCATTGATTTGGCAGTGAGGAAAAGAATCGGTATTTTCTTATCTACCTGTCTTATCTCTTTTGCAAGTGTAAAACCGTCCATAACGGGCATCATAACATCCACAATACAAAAGTCGAAATGTTCGGAATTAAACATATCATAAGCCTCCTGTCCGTTAGCGCAGAGAGTTGTGGGATAGCCTTTTGCTTCAAGGTAAGAGCTGAGAATGGTTCCCAGATTTTTGTCATCTTCGGCAAGCAATACCTTTATCTTTTTGTCTTCCATCACTGTGTGTTTTAATTAAAATCATATACAAAAGTACGAATAATACCGTCAATTATTTTAAACAGGCAGAGTAATTATAAATTTTGT
>JALSSR010000025.1 GCA_026984135.1 Bacteroidales bacterium | reverse complement strand
AGTCAGTCGCCACCCAATAGCATACCACTTGTTGCTATAGGTACCGGATTATTATGGTTCGGATGGTACGGTTTTAATGCAGGTAGTGAGCTAAAGGTTGACGCAGTTACAACTACGGCTTTTCTTAATACTGATGTAGCCGCCTCTTTTGCTGCTATAACCTGGCTTGTTATTGAATGGATCAAAGAAGGTAAACCAAAGTTCGTAGGGCTTTTAACCGGCTCTGTTGCAGGTTTGGCAACCATAACTCCTGCGGCAGGTTTTGTCCCTTTGTGGGCGGCTATTTTGATAGGAATTGCAGCCGGTTCTCTTTGTTTTGCAGCCGTTCAACTGAAAAATAAATGGGGATGGGACGATGCACTTGATGTTTGGGGCGTTCACGGTATGGGTGGCGTTATTGGTACTATCCTTCTCGGTGTTTTTGCTTCGACTGCTATCAATGGTCAATCCGGATTGGTTGAGGGAAACACTTCCTTTTTCTTTAAAGAAACTGTCTCGGTAATCGGAGGAGCTGCTTATGCTTTTGTGTTTACTTATGTTATGCTGATAATTATTAATATGATTACAAGGGTCAAAGTGACGGAATCGGAAGAGATAGACGGTTTGGATTCCTCATTGCACGGTGAGAAAGCTTACGACGAAGGCGCATTATAAATCGAAAATTATTATTTTTTCCACTCACCGTCAACCAACCGCCAAATGTTCAGCGGGTTGTCGTTTCGTAGTTCAATTGGCAGTAAATGTTCAGGATAGTTTTGAAAACTAACGGGGCGCACCCAACGTTTTATGGCTGCCGTACCGACCGATGTAAAACGCGCATCGGTTGTGGCCGGGAACGGTCCGCCGTGAAACATGGAATGGCACACTTCAACACCGGTTGGAAAGTCGTTGATAATCAGTCTTCCGGCTTTTTCCATCAAAATATCGGACAGATCCGAATACTTTGCGAGTTCGTTGTCGTCTTTGCAATGTATTGTAGCGGTAAGATGACCGTGAAGTCTACGGGCAATGCGCAACAGTTCTTCTTTTCCGTTTGCCTGAATGATCAGCGTCGAAGGGCCGAACACTTCCGCTTCAAGTGAGTCGTCATCAAGAAAGCGGTCTGCCGTAGTTTTTAACAGATAGGTTGTAGCTTCGCAAACGCCTGAGGCAACATTGCTTTTAGCCGCCACATCAATTTTTTTAATCCTGTGAAGATTCTCTATTCCTTTTTCAAAATTCGATTTCATTCTTTCCGACAGCATAACGCCCGGAGTCAGTTTAGCAATCTCCTTTTTAAGATAATCAACAAACTCATCGCTTTTGTTACTTTTTGAAAGGATTACAACACCCGGATTTGTACAAAATTGTCCGACACCGAGAGTGAAAGAATTTAGAAGTCCTTCGGCAATCTCTTTTGTTCTGTTGTCAATGGCCTCGGGTAGAATAAAAACCGGATTTGAACTGCCCATTTCGGCATAAACGGGAACAGGCTCCGGGCGGCGCACTGCTGCATCGAATAGTGCCTTTCCACCATTGAAAGACCCCGTAAATCCAACCGCTTTGATTAATGGATGTTTGACGAGAGTCATTCCAACATCGGCAGATGTCCCGTGCAACAGCGAGAACAATCCTTCCGGCATTCCGTTTTTTTGTATTGCTTCATTCATTGCCTGTGCGAGCATTTCCGAAGTTCCGGGATGACCGGGATGTGCTTTATATATCACAGGGCAACCTGCGGCAAGAGCCGAGGCCGTATCTCCTCCGGCAACGGTGAAGGCAAGCGGGAAATTTCCCGCACCGAAAACCGTAACGGGACCTACCGGAATTTGCATCATTCGTATGTCTTTTTTAGGAAGCGGCTCTCTGTCGGGAATGGCATTGTCAATACGTGCTTCCACCCAGGAACCTTCTCTGACAACTTCCGCAAAAAGGTGTAGCTGATTTACGGTTCTTGTCCTTTCTCCGATAAGCCTGTCATAAGTAAGCGCTGTTTCCTGCATACAGCGTTGTATCGGTTCGTCACCGAGATTTAATATCTCGTCTGCAATGCTATCAAGAAAGGCGGCTTTCCGTTCGGGCGATATCTTTTTAAAAGTTTCAAAAGCTTCCGTAGCCTTGTTCACCGCCTCATCAATTTCTTCATTCGTTGCATCTGCATACTCGGGATTCAACTTTTCATTCTTTGAAGGATCAATTCCGAAAAAAGTTTGTGAACCCTGTTTTGAGGCTTTTCCGCCGATAAAATTAACTCCTGCAAGTTTCATAGTGAAGTGTTTAGATGTTAATCCAAATCCTGTTTTGTTTTCTCCGTCAACTTAATTTCACCTATTATCATTGATTTGTCAACCGCTTTACACATATCATAAACTGTGAGCAAGGCAACGTTCACTGCCGTCAGAGCTTCCATTTCGATACCCGTCTTGCCTATGCACTTTGCAAAACTGTTTATAACTACACCGTCATCAACAAGCCGGGCTTTAACATCCATTTTGGTTATCATCAACGGATGGCATAAAGGTATTAATTCACTTGTTTTTTTCCCGCCTTGTATTCCCGCAATTTCGGCAATTGTAAGAACATCGCCCTTTTTCATTTGGTTTTTGCGTATAAGCTTCACGGTTTCGGGATTTAATTTTATTTTTCCTTGGGCTTTTGCAATTCTTATTTGGTCGGGTTTGTGACCAACGTCAACCATATTGGCTTTTCCCTTTTTGTCGGTATGAGTTAGTTCGGGCATCACATTAATTTTTAATGCAAAAGTAAATATTTTGAAGGTTTTTTAGCAAAATAAATAATGAAACTAAATTGTTTTTAAGATTATTCGCAGTCGCATTGCGAAAAAAATGTAATTATTCGCAGTCGGATTGCGAATATTTTGTGAAAAACAAAAAATTGTTGAATTGTATTAGCCGCCGATGTTACTAAACTTGTTTATCTTATTTTCAGTGCCTGAGCGTGGTTTTTGCCCGACAGCCTGCAAAAAGGCCTCTTTAATGCCAAGTTCTCTGACGTCAAATTCAAGGTCGCTGAACAGGCAGGGTTTTAATTTTCCGTTTGCCGTGAGGCGCAATCTGTTGCAAACCGCACAATGTCCGCCTTCGCCACCGATCACTTTTGAAAATATTCCATCTTCCAGGTCCATTTCTTTAATGAATCTGACTTTCAAATCATTTTTTTTGCAAAATGCAGCTACTTCCCGTGCATCCTTTTCGAGAGGAGTTTTTTTGATTACACAGTTTATCTTTACAGGGGTCAATCCTGCATTTTTTGCTGCTTCAATTCCACGCAAAACGGTTTCAATACTTCCTACGCGGGTAATTTCCCTGAATCTTTCGGGGTCAAGAGTATCAAGACTGATGTTAACGCGGTGAAGTCCTGCTTTTGCAAGAGGTTCTGCGTATTTATCAAGAAAAACTCCGTTGGTTGTCATTGCCAGATCTTTTATTCCGCCGATTTGTGAGAGCATTTCCACGAGGTCAACAATGCCGCGTCTTACAAGTGGTTCGCCGCCTGTTATTCTTACTTTGTCAATTCCGAGCTCAACCCCGGTCCGGACAATTTCGGTAATCTCCTCGAACGAAAGAATCTCTTCATGTTTTATCAGCTCCACACCTTGTTCCGGCATACAATAGACACAGCGCAGATTACAGCGGTCCGTAACCGAGATACGCAAATAGTTTATATTTCTTTTAAATCTGTCGTACATAATATAATGCCATAAAAAGCAATCTTTTTTCGGCTCCAAAAGTATTAAATAATGATAAGATAGCAGGGGTATTTAAAAATTAAAAACCTCAGCATTTCTTCAACTATGATGTAATACTTACGGGTACTCTTTTTGCAATATATATTTTGCGATGAAAGATAATTATTTCAAATCAGTCTGACATCCACCTTTCTCCCTTCTTCAAGTTTTGTCTCGCCAATGGCAATTGAAATCAGTCCGTCGGCACCGGTCAGTGCATTGATATGTGCCGAACCGTGGTATTCCAACGGAAAAACTTCTCCGTCAGTAATTTCGACAGGCAACCAGGATAACCGTTTTGATTTTTTTCTGATATACTCTTTTCCCATTGGCAATTTTATGGCGACCGGTTTATATTCAAAACCTGTCATTCCGTAAATCAGAGGTTTGACAAGAAGTTCAAATTGAACGAAAGAGGATACGGGATTTCCCGGCAAGCCGAAAATAAACTGCTTCTCTCTCTCTCCAAACACCGTAGGCCTTCCCGGCTGAACGGCAATACTTTTGAATTTTAATTTCACTCCAAGCTCTTTCAAAACTTTGGGAACATGATCAAAGTCGCCCATTGAAACACCTCCGGTAAGTAAAACCACATCGTTATTTTCAAATGCTTTTGTCAGCATCTCACGTGTTGATTCTTCAGTGTCGAGTGCTATTCCGGTATATTCCGGCAGAGCACCGGTTTTTTCAATCTGTGCAAGCAACTGGTATGCATTGCTGTTGCGTATCTGCGAAGTCGAAGGAGTAATTTCAGGCTCAACAAGTTCATCTCCGGTAGAAATGACGGCAACCCTTACTTGTTTGTAAACGAGAGGTTTGTAGCCTCCGGCAGAAGCAAGTACGGCAATGTGCTGAGGCTGTATCAACGTGCCTTTTCTTAAAACCGTATCACCCTTTTCGATATCTTCACCAAGATAACAGACATTGTCTTTTACATTGTCTTTCAGGTATTTGATTTTATTGTTTCCAACTTCTTCGATATCCTCTACCATAATAACCGTGTCCGCACCTTCAGGTACCGGTGCGCCTGTCATTATTTTGGAACACTGACCTTTGTAAATTGTTTTTTCCGGCGTTTTTCCGGCAGGAATAACTTCAACAACCGTGAGGATATCCCTTAAGTCTTCTTTGCGGCAGGCATATCCGTCAACTGCAGATTTGTCGAACGGTGGCATTGATACATCCGATTTAATATCTTCGGCAAGTACTCTGTTTAAGGAGGATATGAAATTTATGTGCTCCGTATCTTTTTTGTATTTAATATCGCTTACAATATTCAATGCTTCTTCAAAAAGTATCATATTTCCATAAGATTTTAAAAGTGCAAAGATAACCTGAATTATTTTAATTTGTTCAACGGGAAAAGTCTTTACTTTTGTTTTGAAGCAAGACAACCCGATTGATAAAATCTTCGTCATTAATAATGAGTAATGATATTGAATGAGGGACAAATAGTTGACGGCTGCATAAATAAGAAACGCAGGGCCAGAAAGGAACTTTTTAAGCGATACCATGGACGAATGCTATCGCTATGCTTGCGTTATTGTTCTTCAAAAGATGAAGCTGAGGATGTGATGCTTTCGGGGTTTTTAAAAATATTTAATAAGATTGACACGTACAATAAAAAGGATTCGTTTGAGGGCTGGATGAAACGGATAATTGTAAATACGGCAATAGACAATTACCGTAAAAATAAAAAACATTATAAATATTTAGAAATCAGTGACTTTGATGAAGAATCTTTTATGGGCTTTGAGTTTCCCGATAATCTTGCGGTTATGGATATTTTAAAAATGGTGCAAGACCTCCCGGTGGGTTACAGGGTTGTTTTCAATCTTTTTGCCATTGAGGGATACAGCCATAAAGAGATAGCGGAGATGCTCGGTGTTTCGGTGAATACTTCAAAAACGCAATTGCATAAAGCAAGATTGATTTTGCAAAAAAAATTAAATGGAAAAGCGTCAAAAAATGAATAATCAACCTGAAAATATTGATAAGTTCTTCAAGGAAAGATTAAGTAACCTTGAGTTGAAGGGGGAATCTTCCGGAAAATTGTGGAGAAAACTTCTCTTTTTACTTTACTTCAAGAGAATTATATTTTGGTCGCTTATTATAATTGCGATATTCTCGGGGATATTTTTCTTTTTCACGTTTCAGGATTCAAGCCGTATTGAAGAAACTTTTTCAGATAATACCGTATCTAATCATGCTCACTCGCAGCAGGAAATTCCTTTCCGGTCTGAAAATACCGAAAAATCAAATATATCACAAGAAGTTTCATCTAATCGGGTATTGAAAGAAAATGGAAATTCATATGATAACAATTCTAAAAATAAGCAACAGCAATATATCAACCGAAATGCAAAGGTAAATGAACAGATGGAAATTGTATCCGTACCAAAAAACGATAAAACAGAATTGCGAACTCAAAATTTTAAAGATTTCCGGCATTCATCCGATAAACAAAAAGTAAGGGAATATATAGTGGGGGTGATGCCTGTTTTGGCTGTAAATGAGTTGATTACAGGAAATGAGTTCAGTATTGATTTTGCGGCAAATAAAAATGCTGCAAATAATTACAGGCCTGACGACGGGGAGCCCGGCCCGGAGCCAATGAAAAACAAATGGTCGGCAGAAATAATGTTGAATCCTGCTTATGTTACCTCAAAAAGCAGTTGCGAATGCGTATCGCCTGATAACAATAATTACTACAAAGATGAAGCGAACAATATTTTTACTGTAGGTGCTTCTATGGGAGTAATGTATTCCGTAAAGCACTTTTTCTTGAAAAGCGGAGCGGATTATTCGGTTTATGGTGAAAATACCTCATATGTTCATACTACCGGTGAAATTGATGAGGATAAAAGTTATTATACTTATGATACGGTTTGGGGATGGGTTTATGACCCGCCCGATGTTTATCCATATCCCTTGTCAATTGATTCGACATTCAATCCGTTTTATAAAACGGAAAGCGTTAATTTTTCAAGTCGCTACAATTATCTTGAAATACCATTACTAATAGGATATGATTTATTAGATGATAGAAAAGTCGGACTTGAGATAAGTACGGGTTGCTCATTCGGATTTTTAATCTCCGCTAAAGGTAAAATGCCTTCGCCTTATGATGATTCGTTTTTGGATATAAATAAATCATCCCCTTTTATCAGAAACAGCTCAATCAATTACATATTGCAACTTGGAATAAAATTCGGATTGAGCGAAAAATCGAAATTTATTATTCGTCCCTTTTATAAACGGAATTTACGGTCAATATTTGAAAATGATTTTCCTGTTAAGCGAAAATTTAATACTTTTGGAGTATCATTCGGTATCACTTATAAATTTTAATGGACCCAGTGCGAAATTTCACTTTCATATTGTTGTTTCTAATACCTTTGTTTTTGTTTTCGCAAAATAGAGCAGACATTTGGTATTTTGGAGATAAAGCGGGATTGGATTTTTCCTCGGGTAATCCCTTGCCGGTGAACGGAAGTAAAATGTTGGCTGAGGTCGGTTGTGCTACTATTTGTGATACTCTTGGACAATTACTTTTTTATACAAACGGAAGAGAGGTATGGAACAGGGACAATAACATAATGCCGAACGGGGACTCGTTAGAAGGAGGAATAGATTTCGTCAATCAAAACAGCCTGGTGATACCGCATCCCGGGAAAGGCAACCTTTATTATTTGTTTACAATTGATACTTTGTCGGGGGGATTACGATATTCCATTGTTGATATGACATTGGACAGCGGGATGGGAGATGTATCCGTAAAAAATATTTTATTGGAAGATAATGTTGCGGGTAAAATCACGGCTGTCAATCATTGTAATTTAAAATATATTTGGGTAATTGTGAGGGAAATGGAGTCTAATGTTTTTCATTCGTATATGGTGACGGATACGGGTGGGATTTGTAAAACACCTGTGATAAGTTATTCCGGAGATAAAATTATGGCAGATATCGGTATGATGAAGGCTTCACCTACAGGAAATATTATTGCACTTCCGATAAACAACACCAATATTTTTATTGAGCTTTTCGATTTTGATAACGAAGCGGGAATAATTGGAAATCCAAGAAAGATATTGAAAAATAATAATGAAATTGTTTATGCTTATGGTACCGAATTTTCAGGTGATGGGAAATTTTTTTATGTTTCAACAGGGGGGAAAAAGTATGAACTCTTTCAATATGATGTTACTTCCGGTACGCAAGATGAAATAAACGAATCTGTCGTCAAAATTGCAAGTGGCAATATGTTTTCATTGCAGATTGGCCCCGACTCCAAAATATATGTTGCAAGGGCTAATGATAACTTTTTAAGTGTGATAAACAGTCCCGAAAAACGGGGAGAGGATTGTGATTTTGAAGAGAGTGCAATTTATCTCGGAGACAATGAGTCACTTATGGGATTGCCGAACTTCAATCAGAGCTACTTTTATTTTCCTTCTTTTTCATTTTCGAATGCTTGTGTTGGTGATACGACTTTTTTGTGGATTGACAACGGTTTTAATTTTGACTCCGTTAAATGGAGTTCGGAAAAGGCAAATATTGACACAATCGTTGAAAATATTCCGTTTGAGATTAAAAAGATATTCGATGAAACGGGCGATTATGATGTCAAAGTACATTTATATCATTGCGATTCTTTTGACACGGTTTATGATAAAATTTCCGTTCACAGGGCACCTGATGTTTTTCTTGGAAATGATACTACATTATGCGAAGGAAAGTATCTTATTATTAATGCTCCCGAGGATATGGAACAATATTATTGGAATACAGGCGATGAAGGGAGCTCAATAGTTGTGTGGGATACGGGAGTTTATTGGGTAACTGTTTCGCGTAACGGATGTTTTGCTTCCGATACCATCAAAATTGAAAATATACCTGCAATGGTTCAACTTCCCACTGCTTTTACACCCAATGGCGATGGCATTAACGACTTCTTCCATCCCCAAATAACAGGATTTGTAAACGATTATCATTTAATAATTTACAATCGCTACGGACAAATTGTTTGGGAAAATGATAATCCTGTTGCCGGTTGGGACGGGCGTTACAATGGGCAAATGTGTCCTGTCGGAATGTATGTTTGGCATTTTAAATACAAAGTAAAAAAAGGTGATTCCTTTAAAATTGTTGAAAAATCGGGAAATGTAAATATTGTGAGGTAAACTTTCAATACCCAAACAACCCCATACTTAAAACCTTCGTCTTATATATTGAAAGCGCTTTGTATCAAATAAATTTCTAACAAAAAATTCAAAGATTATGAAAAAACTTTTATTATTTCCGGCATTAATTTTAAGTTTTGTAATGTTCGGACAGAATCAACCACCCGTGGCGGTAAATGACACTGTTCCTTATCCGGTTCATCTCGGTGATACAATAACAATAAATGTTCTGCAAAATGATTACGATCCCGATGGAGACCCGTTTTTTATCCAAAATTGTCCGAATGCCGATTTTATTTCCGACAGTACGGTAACATTTATTTTATCTCCGACAAAAGGAGGGAATAAAGGTTGGCAACAACTATATTATAAGAATGGTTATGTGTATTATACCTATTTCATTTGGGATTCAATTTCAAATTTTTATGGATTTGGATATATTGTATTATATTTGGATGAGCCGTATTACAATTATCTTGATGTCAATAATATCAAAGCAAGATTTAATTCGTTCGGTCATCATTTTTGGGACCTTGGCGGTGGTGTCGGTGCCGAATATTTTTTTCCGAAAGACAGTTTGACTTCCACTCTGTTCGCTTCATCCTTATGGATAGGGGGGATGGACGAAACCGGTGACCTTCGTTTATCGGCGGAAAGGTACAGGCAGATTGGTGACGATTATTGGGAAGGTCCGCTTACGGACGACGGAAATGCCGATACCGATACTGCAAATGCTTTTAAATGGCATAAGGTATGGAAACTAAATGTGGAAGATGTGCAATTCCATATTGATCATTGGAGTGACCCGGGATATGAACCCATTGATGCCATAGCAACCTGGCCCGCCCATGGCGATACCACACTCGGGCAAAGTTATTATCTTGCTCCGTTTATTGACGTTAACAATGACGGTAACTATAAACCTATAGATGGAGATTATCCTTTGATAAGGGGTGATCAATGTATATTTTTTATTTTTAACGATAAAACCGATACTTCTTTCCGTGATTCTCAAGGAGTACCTATTGGTGTTGAAATACATGGTTTTGCCTATGCATTCGATACACCCGGTAATCCTGCCTTGAATAATACTACTTTTTTAAGTTATAAGATATTCAACCGCTCGCAACACACTTTAACCGATGCTTATATAGGTACGTTTATGGATATTGATCTTGGTTATGCCTGGGATGATTTTGTGGGGTGCGATGTCGGCAGGGGAGCGTTTTTCGGATATAATGGAGATGACTTTGATGAAAAGGTTTTTAATTCTTTTGATTCTACTTATTATCCCGCATATGAATATAATATACCGGCACAAGGTATTGTTATTCTCGGTGGCCCCTATATGGATGCCGACGGCGAGGATAATCCGGCAGGTGGTTGTGATGAAAGCATTAACGGTGTGGGGTTTGGTGACGGAATTGCTGATAATGAAAGGTATGGTATGAGTAATTTTGTTGCTTTCTCGAATTGGTCAGGTCCTACAGGCGATCCCGTGGTTGATTATGAGTTTTACAATTATATGAAGTCAATCTGGAAAGATTCCACTGCATTGCTTTATGGTGGTAACGGTCATGTGTCTTCAGGGGCATACGGGCCTGCGGCTAAATTTATGTTTCCCGGGCTATCCGATCCCTGCAACTGGGGAACAGGTGGCGAACCTCCGTACGGTGCACAGGACTGGACGGAGATCACGGCAGGAAATACGCCATATGACAGAAGAGGTATGGCTTCTATGGGACCTTTCACTCTAAAGCCCGGCGATGTGGAAAAAGTTGACTTTGCATTTGTAACGGCTCCCGGCGACAGTAGTATCAACGTGCTTGACACCTTGAGAACCTATATTGATTCCGTCAGGGCATACTACTTTGTAGATCCCGATAAATTCGGATATCAGTATCTTGGAAATGATGAAATTGAACTTGTTCCGCAGCAACACATAAAGGTGTACCCGAATCCCGCAACATCGGCAATATTTGTGAGGTTTGCCAATGACAACAGTAATAATGATTGCAGAATATATAACATTTACGGGAAGGAGGTAATGCATTTTTATCTTAATGGAGGAAATACCAAAGCAATAGATGTTGCCGGACTTAAAGAAGGCGTATATATATTGAAAATAACTTCAGGCTCAACTGTTTCTTCTGCTAAGTTCATAAAAAGATAGTCCAAACAGCTTTGACATTACTTTGCCATCCCGTAAATCCGGGGTGGTTTTTTCTTGGGTTTTAGACACCAATAAAAGATTTTTCCCTGAGCTTTTCCTACCTTTTAACTGCTTTTACTCTGTAAACTACGCCGTTCTTGTCCGTAAATGTTACAAAATAGATACCCGGGGAGATGTCGCTTAAGTCAAGCGACAAATAATAGTTTCCTTTCACTACGGTTCCTTTATAAATAATATTTCCGTTAAATGAAATCAGATGGTATTCAACTATCTCTTCGCCGGGAATAACAATAGACAGCGTTCCGTCGGTGGGTACCGGAAAAGCAGTGATATTTTCGTTAGACCTGTGAATCTGCTCCGTGCCGTATGTCAGGTCGGTACATCCCACAACATCAAATTCGGCAGCCGAAGCCCACGGATTTCCGTTTACTTCCGATAAGGCCACCAGCCTGAAATATTTGCCGTTTACGGGTTCCGGCAATTCTACCGTTTGAGGTGCCGCAGTATTTTCAAATTCCCCTATAGCCACCGGGTCACCCCACATTAAGCTGTTATCGCTGATATAAAGTTCATATTGTTTAATACGTCCGTTTTGTCCGTCCTGTCTGTTAAGATAGATGAATTTAAAGACTTTGTAAATCGCTCCCATATCAATCCTGATTTCGTGCGGATAGGGGTCGGTACCGTTACTCCAGCGTGTATGCCAGATTGTTGTAGGGGCATCGTCGAACGACATTGTTGCCAGTCCCGGGTAACCGGTCTCTTCGCTGTCAACATAAACAAGCTCCCAAATATCCTTAGGTACCTCGGCAGGATTACTACAATCGTCAATTGAAGGGCATGTTGTAGTAGTTACCATATTTTCAATATATTTTGTAAACTGCTGACCATTCTTTGTTATTTTGAAACTGACACTATAATTGCCGGGCGCACCGAGAACTACTTTAGGGTTTCTGATATTCGGATTATCAATAAACTCCGGTTCCGGCGTTATCTCCCATTCCCAACTGACACCGTCATAATTCATTATGGAGTGATCATCAAAATATAAAGTGTCTGTCATACAGTTATAATAGGATTTTTCAACCCAGGGATTAATGATGGGAGTATATTCCGTTTCTTTCATAGGTGATTCCCACACGCCACCGGCACCGGCAACACGCAATTTGCTGTCGCGATAAAAAGGTAATGCAATATTTACAACCATCCCCGCCGGATAATTGTCGTAGAAGTCTTCCCAGTCGTCCATATCATCACTCCTGTAAAAAACTTTTGCCCTGCTTCCGTTACGGGCATTAGTAAACAGATAAACAATGTCTTTTTCGCCGGGTGCAGGTTGAACGACAAGACATTTCGTGTACTCCTCAAGTGTCCCGGTCCAGTCTTCCCAAGTATCTCCACCGTCGGTTGATTTATAAATTTCTCCAATATCGGATGACCAAGTGCCGTTTTGCAGACAAGCATAAAGTATATTTTCGTCGTATGGGGAAATTGTGAAAAAGAGCTTTCCTTTCCAGTAAGAACCTCCGTACTGGCTTGATGTCAGGGATGGCTTAGACTCCCAGCTTAATCCTCCATCACCGGTTCTGTATAAGCCGTGACCCACAACATCGGCATAAATTACTTCGGGATTATGATAACTTATTTGCAGATAGCGGACTTTATTTCCAAAATCGTGAAGTAAATCATACGTAACACCCATATCCGTACTTTTCCAGAAGCCGTTACCTTCGCCAAGAAAGATTGTGCCGTAATAGTTGGGATGAAAGACCATATTACTGCGTCGTCCGCCGTATTCGTCCATATTCGGATATTTGCTGAAAATGAAACGTCCTTCGGGTGCCGATTCAGCTGTCGGCGGTAAAATCCAACCGTTTCCAAGGTCGTTAAAAGCGACATGCCGGCTTTTTCCCTGCAGTACCCATCCCGTAGGGGATTCGGCACCACCCATTCGCAATGCTTTCGGTTCGTACATTTCACCAAAAACAGTATTTCCGTTATGATATCTGCCACCCACAACAATATCTTCATTCCATCCCTGATCAAATCCCCACATATCCGAACCTATCAAACCGTTGTTTCTTGCTTCGTAATTGTTTGTGCTTGTATAATTATCGGTTGTAATGGAAAATCCTCCATCGGTAGAAACCCAGGTCTCTCCACCTGGCAGGATTTTAAAATCCTGAATATCAGGGTGAATTGCAAAATTTCCATAATAACCACCTATGGCACTAAACTGTTGTCCACCGTCGGTGCTTCTGAAAAGGGTTGTTGTTCCGGCATATATCAATGATTGATCAACGGGTGAAATTTCAAGTATCAGGTCAAAATAGCCCTGACCGTTGTTCATGGGAAACTGGGTTGTTTGCCCCACAGCTAATTCATTCCAAATCCATGAACCGGCAAAAAGACTACCCTTGTATAGATATGGAGTATTGTCCGAGCTAAGCATAACAGCGAGTACGATGTCCGGATTGTCATTTGTGACTGCAAGTAATCCGCCTGCAACATCGGAAATATCAGATGGAAAACCGGATTGCGGAGTAAAGGTATCTCCTCCGTCTTCCGACATATATACAAAGAACTTTCCACCTTCCCTTGAAAGGACAAACACCTTGCTGTCGTCATCGGGTTTAAATTCAACATCATAGGATTTAAGAGGTAAACTCTGCATCCAGGTCATTCCTCCGTCCTCACTTTTATAAACACCTGATGTGGCGGCGGCAATAATAATGTCGGGGTTAACCGGGTTTATTTTCAGACGGTTTGTCTGGAAAGTTTCGCCGGAAGGTAAGAGCGGTGTCCAGGTATCTCCACCGTCAACGGTTTTATGTACCTGGTTTCCGGCAGTAACGAACACTATATCTTTGTTTTCTGGATGAATGGCCACTGCTGTCACTCCACCTCCGAAATAATACCCGGGTGCCGAAAGTGTCCAATGCAGACCTTTGTCGGTTGATTTATTGACAAATCCTGTTTCGGTACCGCAAAAAAGCAGGTTGCTGTCGGTTTTGGCAATGTCGAACGAGTAAACATTCACCTGCCAGGGACAAGCATCCGGAGTCTGAGTGCTTCCCGATTCATTTAACCAAAAGGTCTCTTTCGGTCCGAGAAAAGTCCAGTCCGAAGTTATCTTTGAATTCTTATTTTTAAATGCCTCTTTCTGTGACTTCAAAAGGCGGTTATAATACTTTTGTAAATCAGGCATCTCAATGGTTCCGTCGTCGGCAACGAAAGGGGCAACAGCCCGCAACCACATTTTAAAATAGCGTGTTTCCGGGCTTTTTATTTCGGGATGATTTTCTTCATATTTTTCAAACTCCGATTTTATCTCATAATAATTTACGGGATATTCGTAAAGCATTTTTGCCCATAAAGAGTAGTTGTCCTGCCGGGTGGGTTTATAGCTTTTTATTATTCCGGGGAGATCATCATATGGAGTATATTGCACTTGTCCGTTAGCAGATATGTAAATAAACAAAAATATGAAGAATGACAGAAAATTATGTTTTGAAATCATAATGCCGGAGTTTAATTTTGTGGCAAAGTTACAAAATTCACTTTCATAAGTTTCATTTCTTTTAACTACTTTTGTAATTCAAAAATATTGAAATGGATAATAAGAAAAATATAGCAATTGTTTACGGTGGTGATTCGGGAGAATTTGACATCTCTGTACAAAGCGGGCAAGTGGTTTCCAAATTTCTTGATAAAAAGAGATACAACCTGTTTCCCGTGGAGATAAAAGGTGCGGAATGGCACTTCATTGATGAAGACGGTAGGAGGTTAAGGATTGACAAAAACGATTTTTCTTTGGAATTGTCAGGTGGTAAAGTGGAGATTGACGGTGTCTTTATTGCCATTCACGGCACTCCGGGAGAGGACGGCAAGCTGCAAGGTTATTTCGATATGCTTGGAATACCTTACACATCCTGCGATCATGCAACATCGGCATTGACATTCAATAAATACTTTTGTAAGAATTTTGTTTCGACTCTTGATGTCGCAAATGCAAATGCTGTTTTGCTGACAAAAAATTCTCCTTTATCTCGAAATGAAATTCTAAAAAAACTTACCTTGCCGGTATTTGTAAAGCCCAATAACGGCGGCTCAAGCGTAGGTATGTCAAGGGTTAACCTGGCGGAAGAATTGGAGAGTGCACTGGAAAAAGCTTTTGCGGAAGATGATGAAATTCTGGTTGAGGAATTTGTGAAGGGACGCGAGATAACTTGCGGAGTTCTGAAGAATAAGGATGAACTGATAGTTTTTCCCATAACCGAAATAATTAGCAAAAAGGAGTTTTTTGACTATGAAGCAAAATATAAACCGGGGCTTTCGGAAGAGATTGTCCCTGCAGATATCCCCGATGTGAAGGCGGAAAAGTGTAAAAAAACTTCCGCTTATCTTTATGAACAGCTAAACTGCAAGGGCGTTGTTCGTTTTGACTATATTTTTAATGATGACGAGCTTAATTTTCTGGAAGTAAACACTGTCCCGGGAATGACGGAAGCCAGCATAGTTCCTAAGATGGCAGAAGCATACGGGATATCCCTTGAGGAACTTTTTTCGATTATTACGGAGGAGATGTTCCGGTAACTTCCGGGGACAATTAGTTGTCAATTAGTAATTTAAATATCTTGTCTTTTTCCGAAGGTAAAAACCACCGAATATCTTTATCTCTTTTAAACCAGGTTACCTGGCGTTTTGCATACCGGCGTGTGTTGGTCTTGATCTTTTCAATTGCCTCATCAAGGGTATATTTGCCATCAAAATAGCTGAAAATCTCCTGGTAGCCGACAGTCTTAAGAGCATTAACATTTCTGAATTTTTTAAGATTGCTTACCTCTTCCACAAGTCCGTTTTCGATCATTTTGTCAACTCTTTTTTCAATAATCTCCACCAACTCTTCCCTCGGGCGGTTCAGACCAATTTTAATTATTTTAAAATCCCTTTGTTGAGGCTTGTTATTTCTAAGGGAAGAATAGGTTTCGCCCGTTTGTATTATCACCTCCAGCGCTCTTAAAAGCCTGTTTGGATTGTTCAGGTCAACAATGTCAAAGTAGTCGGGGTCAAGTTCTTCAAGCAGTTGTTGGAGGAATTCAATTCCTTCGGTATTCAATGTATTCTTCAGCCTGTTTCTCAGATTTTCATCAGGGTCGGGGAGGTTGTCAATGCCTTTGCAAACGGCATCAATATATAAACCTGAGCCTCCGACAAGAATAGCGGAATTATGTTCTTTGAAAAAGTTTTTCAAAAAGGACAGCACATCCTGTTCAAATTTTGAAACGTTATAATAATCGGTTATTGAAAGATGGCCCACAAAATGATGCCTGACAGCAGCAAGTTCCTCATCCGAGGGAGCAGCAACTCCGATTTTCAGTTCTTTGTAAAACTGCCTTGAGTCGGCTGAAATGATTTCCGTATTTAGCTTTTTTGCAAATTCAATTGCAAAGGTTGTTTTACCGATTGCGGTGGGACCTGCTATGACGTAGAGTTTTTTTTTCAAGAATTACAGAGAGATTAAAATTCTGTTTCCGGATCTTCCTGATAATCAAAAGTGCTGTCCAATAAATCATTGAAGTCCTCAAGTAGTTGCTCTTTAAGAGCTTCGGGATCACCTTCTTCTTCAATTACCGGAGGTGCGGGAGGAATTTCAAGTTTTCCTTTGCTGAATGAGCAGATAGGGTAGGGCTTGTCCTCTTTTTGTTTCCAAACACCGAGAAGTTCTATGAAAAAGGTTTTTAAATCCAGAAAGTCATATTCATAAACAAGGCGCTGATGCGGTTCTTCAATAAAATCCTTGATTTTTGAATCCTTCATTGTGAACCGTTCTTCAATAAACTCACTATCACTAATGTTCTCCTCATCCTCGTCAAACTTCATATCAAGGAGGGTGATCTCTTTCATCTTAACCCATTTCTGATCACAAATATGAAATGAGGCCAGCTCTTCGCTGCCAAGATTTACAGTTTCCTGGATTATACGGTGAAAATCCAAAAAAGACTGATTTCCCAATATCTCGAAATCACGGATAAATTCGTCGTTCGTGTCGGTCAGCATTCTGAATTTATAAATATGCATATCTTTGCTTTATTAAAATCGAGATAAAATTATAAAAATATTTAATGCAAATATACGTTTTTTTATTTTTTTATCAAACTATACTAATGCTGAACAGAAATATAAACTATTCAGCACGCATTAACTACTTCTAAACAGCTTTACTTGGTAAAACTGTTAAGAATTAGTATAATTTGAATTTGCTTTCAGTCCCATCTTATTTCCCAGTTCAATCATAAATTTGAATGCCTCGTCATAATCATTTCTAACTTTGCCGTCGAGAATGGCTTCTCTGATTGCATTTTTAATATCACCAACTTCTTTGCAGGGCTTCAGATTAAAAGTCTTCATAATTGTTTCACCCGAAATCGGGGGTTGCCAATTGCGTAGTTTATCTTTTTCTTCAACTTCAACTAACTTTTTGCGAACAAGCTTAAAGTTGGCAAGGAATTTTTTGACCTTTTCTTTATTTTTTGAGGTAATATCCGCTTCGCAAAGCGACATCAGGTCGTCAATGTCGTCGCCGGCTTCAAATAATAACCGTCTGATTGCCGAATCGGTAACGTGGCTCTCCGAAAGAATTATGGGTCGGAGATGCAGCCTGACAAGCTTTTGCACATATTTCATCTTGTCATTCAGCGGGAGTTTCAGACTCCTGAAAATGGAAGGGACCATTTTGGCTCCAAGGAACTCATGCCCATGAAATGTCCAACCGGTTTCGGGGTCATACCTTTTGGTGGCGGGTTTCGCAATGTCGTGAAGGATGGCAGCCCAACGCAGCCAAAGATCGTCCGTATTTGACGAAAGATTATCAAGAACTTTTATCGTATGGTAGAAATTATCCTTATGAGCTTTCCCATCCCTGATTTCCACACCTTTTAACTTGCTCATCTGAGGGAAGATAATGTTCAATAATCCGCTTTCGTCAAGCAGTCTGAATCCGACAGAGGGCTTTGGTGCCAGAATTATTTTATTCAGCTCGTCGGTAATTCTCTCTTTTGATACGATTTTAATACGCCCGGCATTGTTTTTAATTGCTTCAAATGTCTCTTTGAAGATATTAAAATCAAGTTGTGCGGCAAATCTTATTGCTCGCATCATCCTCAGCGGGTCGTCCGAAAAAGTTATGTCCGGAGCAAGGGGTGTGCGAATAATTCTCCTTTCTATGTCTCCCCTGCCGTCAAAAGGATCAAGCAGAGTGCCGTATTCCTCCTTTTGCAGACTTATTGCCATGGCATTTATGGTGAAATCACGGCGGTTTTGATCATCTTCGAGTGTTCCGTCCTCTACAATGGGTTTTCTCGAGTCACTGCGATACGATTCCTTTCTTGCACCGACAAACTCAAGTTCCCATTCCGACATTCCCGAGAATTTGATCATCGCAGTCCCGAAATTTTTAAAGATATTGACTTTGACGTTATCACCCATTTTTGCGGCAACGCGTTTAGCAAGTTCAATGCCGCTGCCAACAACGACAACGTCCACATCGTGCGATTCGCGACCTAAAATGATATCGCGCACATAGCCGCCTACCACATAAGCAGGCGCTCCAATCTCTGCTGCTGCTTCCGAGATAACTTTAAAAACCGGTTTTTCGACAAACTTCTTCAATCCTGAAAATTTTCGGCAAAGGTAAAAAAAGGGATTGAATCCTGAATGCGATTGTGTTTTTATGTTTTTTATTTCGGAAATTTACATAAAATTAGTCTTATTTTATTTTCCTAATGATATCAAGTGTGTCGTTTGTGAAATCGGAATTATATGCTGTCAATGCTCTTCAGTATCAAATCAATGGTGTGTTCAATCTCTTTTTCAGTGATTATCAAAGGAGGGGCAATTCTAAAGGCTTTTGGCCTGAATAGAAATCTGTCGGTTATCAATCCGTTTTTCAAAAAATTTACCATTAACCGGTTCATAGCCTCCTGATCTTTCATATCAATTCCGAGCATAAGTCCTGCCTGACGTATTTCCATAATTTCAGAATTATTTTGTAAAGCATCTTTAAACATTCTTCCCTTTTTCACAGCTTCCTTAATCAGGTTTCCTTTTGTCAGGAAATTCAGGTTTGCCAGTGCAGCCGCACAGCTAACCGGATGCCCGCCGAATGTGGTAATATGGCCGAGTTCGGGATTGTTGGTCAATGAGCTCATTATCTCTTTTGAGGCTATAAAAGCTCCGATTGGCATTCCTCCTCCCATTGCTTTGGCAACGGTTAATATGTCGGGAACGATATTGAAATTTTCAAAACTGAACAATTTTCCAGTACGTCCGAAGCCCATCTGTATATCGTCAATTATTAGTAGAGTTCCGGTTTCGTCACACCGTTTGCGCAATTGGGGTAAAAAATCCTCATCGGGAAGTATGATTCCCGCTTCGGCCTGTATGGTTTCAACTACCACTGCAGCAGTTCTTTCCGTAATTTTATTCAAATCGTTTACATTGTTGAATTCAAGGAAACGGATTCCGGGTAACAGCGGACGGAAAGCGTATTTCAGTTTTTCATTTCCCAGTATGCTCAGTGCACCTTGCGTTCCACCGTGGTAGGCATTGTTAAACGCAAAAATCTCACTCCTGCCGGTATATCGTTTTGCCAGTTTCATAGCACCTTCGTTGGCTTCGCTGCCTGAATTTACAAAATAGACCGAATCGAGATTTGGCGGAAGGAAACCCGTAAGTTTTTTTGCAAGTTGCACCTGCGGAGCCTGAACATATTCACCGTAAACCATCAGATGCATATATTTGTCAACCTGCTCCTTGATAGCTGCAATAACTTCACGGTTTCCGTGTCCCGCATTACTGACGGCAACACCCGAGACAAGGTCAATGTACTCTTTCCCGCTTCTGTCGTAAATATAAATTCCCTCCGCTCTCTCCATTTCAATGGCGAGCGGTGTTGAGGACGGTAATCCCATATGCCTGAAAAACAGCTCTTTGTTTGTCATTGGACTATTTGTTTAGTAAATTATTGAGTTTTTTTATTATTTCTTTACTGCTTGGTCTTGGAGCATTATTTATTATTTCTCCCTGTTTTCCTATTAGAACATAATGTGGTATTCCAGTGATTTGAAAGAGCATTGTAAGTTTCCTGTTTTGGTTTTTATTTAATAAAATATGTGTTCCCGTCAATTGTTTTTCTTTTATTATTGCTTTCCAGCTTTTTTCCGAACCGTCTGTGCAATAGAATAAAAATTTTACGGGTTTATTTTTAAATTGCTCCATCAAAGATTTGGAATATTTCATTTCATCTTTACAAGGGCCGCACCAGGGTGCCCAAAAATCAATATATAAAACATTCCCATCATACTTTTTTCTAATCGAATCAAGAAGTGCCGATTTGTATTTATCAGTGAGTAATCCTTTGCGTTCTTTTGTTAAAATTTTAATTTTATTATTCAATAAATCCTTAATATGTTCATTTTTAATTAAACTGTAATTTATTATTTCTGTTGAATCTGAATGAATAAATCTATTATAAAAGAACTTGGCCAACATTATGTCTTTTGAAAAGCCTGAGCAATTATTCACAAAGTAATCAGCTGACGATTTTCCTTTTTTCTTTGCTTGTTTGAATAAATATGAAAAATATTTATGAAGAAAATAATAATGATATGAAGATAGTACAATAGTGTCATTTATATTTTCGTTAAAGATTGTATCATAATATTCGGGAGGGATAACTATTGAATCCATGGAAATGTGATTGAATTTTGCATGTTTTTTAGGATATGTCAAAAGCGCTTCAAGTCTATAATATTTAATGAAATCAAAGGCCCAGCTATTAAATATACCGTCTTTATTGTTATCTGTTATACTGTCGAGTATATCACGCTTTTTTTTATAGATTCTATTTTGAAAACGAATGTACTCGAATGGTGAATATTCCCGGATTGCCTTCATTTTTTCCTGATAGCTACTTACTTTTCCTGTCAGGAGTAAAAAACTATTAATTAATTCGTTGTCCCTTCGCCGATTAGCTGTGGTAACATTAAAGAAACCGGAACTATTTGATAAGCTTTTTATCGAATCATTAATTTTGCTTTGATCAATGGTAATGCTGAGGTTTTCACCCGGTACACATAATAAATATGCCCAAGATTTACTTGTTCGGATAAATGCATCTTTCGTAAAATGACAAGGAATTGAAACATTAAAGGTCCCGCTATCCGATATTTCGATGTTATCTATATTTTGAAATGTAAAAAAGTCATTCGTGTATAGACTGAAATTTTTGATTTTATTTTTAAAATTCAGAACCTTACCTGATAATATAAATTTATCTCTTGAATCGTTTTTCGTATTATTACATGATATTATAAATATTGTAAAGAATAGTACTGAATAGATTGAAATTTTTTTTCTCATATTTCAGTTAAATGTATAATTATTTATTGAGATTATTTTCGTCAATGATTATCCACTGCCCACCTTTGTCCAGACAAATGCGCTTAATAGCACCTTTCTCTTTAATTTGACCAATTGCCATTCAACGCCCCTGCAACTTAGTCCTGTATATTTCATAATATTCTGAATTGTGATTCTCGAGTCCTCTTTAATAAGTTCCAATATTTTATGACTGTTTTTCTCCACAGGTTTATTTGAAGAACGTGTAAATGTAACCGTAAAAAATGACGAGAATTTAAAATATACAATTCCTTTCCCGTTTTCTTTTATTGCATTTTTAATGCGATTTGTCCAGTGTTTCTTTTAATTCAAGATGATAACCTTCTCCTAATTTTATAATTTCTTGTAAATCTTTATTAATTTGTTGTTTATTAAACTTATTTTTTATGTATAATATTTTTGTAAAGATAAATAAATCAGTAAAAATATAGATTTTTTTTATTTTTCACTATTTTTTCAATTACAGTCTATATATTTGTTGAAAATTAGAATATGAAAGATAAAGTTGTAATAATAACCGGAGCTTCTTCCGGGATAGGTGAAGCGTTGGCAAAAAGGTTTGCCTCTTTGGGTGCAAAGGTTGTGATAGCGGCACGTAATATTGAAAAGCTGAATAAACTGGCGGACGAGTTGCATCAGGATACTAAGGATGTTTTACCGGTTAAAACGGATGTCAGTAAAGAAGCGGATTGTCGTAATCTGATAAATGAAACAGTTATCAAATTCGGAGGAATAGATGTTTTAATAAACAATGCAGGCATTTCGATGCGTGCTCTTTTTGAAAATACCGACCTTGAGGTTATCAGGAAGTTAATGGATGTAAACTTTTGGGGTACTGTTTATTGTACCAAGTTTGCTCTTCCGCATCTTTTGAAATCCAAAGGTTCTGTTGCGGGTGTTTCATCCATTGCAGGCTACAAAGGATTACCGGGCAGAGCAGGCTATTCTGCTTCCAAATTTGCCATGCAGGGATTTCTGGAGGTTTTGCGCATTGAGAATATGAAAAAGGGACTGCATGTGCTGATTGCATGTCCGGGATTTACTGCATCAAACATCAGGAATACCGCCCTTTCCGCTGACGGCTCCATGCAGGGCGAATCGCCTCGTGATGAAGATAAGATGATGAGTGCCGGTGAGGTTGCACAGCATATTGTCAAAGCCATTCAAAAGCGCAAAGACCGCCTTACACTTACATCACAAGGGAAGCTAACGGTAACATTGAATAAATTCTTTCCTAAGTTTATGGATAAAATGGTTTACAACCATATGGCAAAGGAACCTGATTCGCCGTTTAAGTAAAAAACGACCCGAGATTATTCTACCACTATGACCAGAGCGTCCACGCCCTGCCTACACTCCAACAAGTTATTCTGAGCGGGTACTTTTTTAATCACGATGCCCCTTGTTGGTGTTGTCACCCAAGGATTACTCAGAAAAAGCCCGAAGTGTAAAGCTGTGCCATTAAACAACGGGCTGTTCGGGATTTCC